>JAKSKF010000013.1 GCA_024401825.1 Bacteroidales bacterium | reverse complement strand
AAGATTAATTAAGAAATTATGGATCTTATCAAGTTAGTACAGGATTCTTTCGCAACGGAAAGAGCAGAGAAATTCCCCGAATTCAAGGCCGGTGACACCGTCACGGTGACCTACAGAATCAAGGAGGGAGACAAGGACAGACTTCAGAATTTCCGCGGAGTCGTCATCCAAATCAAGGGTGGCAGTCCTTTCACGAAGACCTTCACGGTCCGCAAGATATCAAACGGCATCGGCGTGGAGAGGATTTTCCCCTATGAGTCACCTTTCATCGACAAGGTTGAGGTCAACAAGGTAGGTAAGGTCCGCAGAGCCCGCATCTTCTACCTCCGCGCACTGTCAGGAAAGAAGGCCCGCATCAAAGAGGCAAAGCGCTCGGTAAAGACTGAGGCCTAGCATATTTCCGGCGCCTTAGCTCAGCTGAATAGAGCATTTGACTACGGATCAAAAGGTCGCAGGTTTGAATCCTGCAGGCGTCACAAAAACGCTTCGAGAACCTTCTCGAAGCGTTTTTTGTGTATATTCCTGCTCAAATGGAAGATTATTTTATTATCTTTGCCCGCTTTCAAACATACAAAAACCAACAGATATGAAAAAAACTATCGTCATCGTCATCGCCGCTCTCTTATCCGTTGCGGCAATCGCCCAGCCCCGCGCAATAGGCGGACGCCTTTCACTCGGAGTCGAGGTTTCCTATCAGCACAGTGTCGGTCCCGGGTTCGTGGAAATGGACCTCGGCTACGATTATGCGTCAGGTGCCGGTATCACGGCCACCTACAACTTCATCTGCGCCACTCCCAACTGGACCCCGAGAGGGACTTGGAAAGTTTATGCCGGTCCCGGCGTTTCACTCGGAACATATTTCAGGACCATTCCTTTCAACTTAGGAATTTGCGGTCAGGTAGGTCTTGAGTACACTTTCTGGTTCCCTCTGCAGCTTTCTGTCGACCTCAGGCCGTCAATCGGATTCGGGACCTCTTCCAATTCATTTGTTTACAACACACTGGGACTTTTCGGATTTGTTCCGACCTTTGGAGTAAGGTACAGTTTCGGGCAGAAATGACAATCAGTCGCCCTACTTCCTGTCAATCCAGACCCATAGTCTGTACATCAGGAAGCCCCACAGCAGGAAAAGAATTATGTGAAAGCCTATTCCGAACCCGGACTTGAACGAAACCAGTTTTTCAAACTTTTCGAAATCGGGAATGTCCGCATAATAATAGGCGCCTGCCCCGAAATCCAATCCGTCCACAAGACCCCGGCCGGTAAGCATAATGTAAAGGGCCACAACGACAACTGCCACAGCAACTATGACTGTGGCAGTTTTGTATATGGTTTTCCCTTTCATCAGGAAAGTGCAGGTATGGGGAATATGACTCCTGAGAGCAGAAGCCAGACTGCCAGGAAGGTCAGCGCTATGTTGAACAGCTGACCTATTATGTAAAGCCACAGAACCTTTCCTCCCTGCATCTGCTTCACTATGTCCTTGAAATTGGTGTCGAGACCTATGCTTGTGAACGCAAGCACGAAGCACCAGTTCTTGTACTGGTCCAGCACCTTGTTGATTGCGCCCACCTGGTCCGCGCCGCAAATGGGCTGGATTATGAAGGAGGCAATCAGGGATGCCACGAAGAATCCTATGATGAATTTGGGGAATCTCGTCCATATCTCACCCGCGCCCACTTTCTGACCCGCCTTGCGGTCAACCCTGGTTGCAAAGAATATGGCCACGAAGAACGCTATGAAGCCTATCAGGATGTTCTGAATCATCTTCACCAGGACAGCCGCCTTCTCAGCTTCTCCGCCGAGTACGGAACCCGCGACCGCAACGGCGCCCGTACTGTCGACTGTTCCGCCTATGAGCGAGCCTCCCATAATGGCCGACATACCCGTAGCGCGGATAATCACGGGTTCGAACACCATCATCAGTATGGTGAAGATTATGGAAATGGAAACGACCAGGGAGAGGTCAGTCTTCTTGCAGTTCGACGCAGCGCCCGTAGCGATGGCAGCGCTCGTACCGCAGACGCTGGTAGCGGCCGCCATAGTGATTACCAGGGGCTTGTTGTCCATCTTGAAGACCTTGGTTCCGAGCCACCACATGAAGATTATGACTACGGGCGTAACTATCCACGCAATTCCAAGGCCGTACAGTCCGAACTTGACTATGTTAGAGAACAGCACGGAGAATCCCATTATGACGAGTCCCGTCTTGATGTAGAATTCTGTGCGCACGGCAGGCTTGAGCCACTTGGGCACACCCACGGTATTGGATACCAGGAGGCCTACGGCAAGTGCCCAGAAGGCCCACTCCAGATATCTGTTAAGTGTGAATTCAGCGCTTATCAGGCGCACCGCGACGGCAAGGATGAAAAGAATGACGAACGCCGGGATGAACTTCCCTATTTTCTCACCCTGAAGTTTCACTCCGCCTGCGAACAACAGCGCCAGCACGACGAAGGTCAGGGCGGCCTTTCCCCAGAATGCTCCGGATGAGAGCTGCGTTCCCAGCGGGACAAGTTTTGCGGCAGCTTCCTCACTCAGATTCTCACCACAGGCCCAGGTGCTGAATTTCAAGGCAGAAAAATCAAAGGCCCCCGTCAATACGGCCACACAGCCAAGCACAATCACAATATAACCGACGGCAACGGCCAGCCAGTCTTCCTTAAAAGTTTTCATACACGTCTATTTAAACAGTTCATTTACTTTCTCCACTATCTGTTCGGCGGGTAAATCGGGCGACATCACCAAATCCGCCTCCTTGAACACAAATCCCTTGCTCGTAGCCGCCAGAGTTCCTCCTCCGGTACAGTTGAGCATAATGAATTCATCCTTTGCCACAGTCCCCTCCCTGACGGCCTTTGCAAGAGCCGACACTGCCACGCAGGAAGCCGGCAGAAGTTCATAGCCTTCCAGGTTGCGGAACTTCATCAGCCAGTACAGGATGTCATTGTTGTCAACCAGGAAGAAATCTCCTCCGCTGGCCTTCAGAGTATCATAAAGCCCGCCCGCAAGCGAGTAGGGAGGTTTCCTGTTGGCAAGCACGCTTGCTATTATGACCTCGGCCTGATGGCGGCCTTCCGTCGGGTCCAGATTCGCCAGCGTTCTGTCCCCGGCCTTCCAACTGTCGTACATCAGGGAGAAGGGAGCATTCTGCGCGACATATATGCGCATCCTGTTTTCCCCGAAATTTCCGTCGGAAGCCAGCCTCTGGGCACTCTCCCAGGCCGCAATGGCGCCCGTACCGGAACCGACCGCCTGGAAATAGGCGTCCGGGATACGTCCTGTCTTTTCCGCAAAACTGAGCACCGTAGTTGCCATACCGTCCCTGCGGGCGATATTCTTTGCCCCGCCTTCCAGGAAATAGCGCGAATCGGAGGCCAGTTTCTCACCGAGCACTATCGCATCGTAGTAGTCACATCCGTGAGGCACGGCGATGAGCTTGACACACTTGTTGAGCTTGCGTCTGAACCACAGGTCCTGACAATTGTCCTGAGGAACGCAGATTACCACGGGAATCCTGTTGTCGGAACAGACCTGCGCGAAGGCCCTTGCCGTGTTTCCGGCAGACTGGACCACCAGAATCCTCTTCTCCTTCTTGTCCATATGCGCCAGAATGCTGTACGCCTCGGTTTCCTTGAAGGAGCAGGTCTTCATCCTCGCGCCGATTTTCGGATTCCATCCGGAGAAAGTGATGTACAGATTCTCCAGTCCTAGGAAATGAGCCAGTTTTACCGATTTGTAAGTGACGGGAGGGCAGGAGCCCTTCAGTATTCTCTTGACCGGCATCCAGTTGGCGTAACGGTAGATTCCGTCCAGTTCGTCCCTGGGCACGAACTTCTTTTCCTCATATACCGCCCTGACCAGTGAAGGTTCCTTTGCCTCGGGGTCTGCCAGAGTCCATCCCGTATCTTCAAAAATCCTCCCCGTCCCGACATTCATCAGGGAATATCCGGTAGCCTTGAACTTTGCCATCGCCTACTTTATTAACGCCATATCCGGCATATCCTTGTCATACTCTCCCCTGTCCAGCCTTTCCTTTATGTCCTTGAATGCCGAAAGGGTTCTCCGGACATCCTCCATACTGTGCGCGGCGGTAGGGATGATTCGGAAAATGAGCATCCCGGGAGGAATCACGGGATAAGTCACTATCGAGCAGAAAATTCCGTAATGCTCGCGCAGGTCGACCGCGATGTTGGTCGCCTGGTTGACTCCGCACATCAGATGAACCGGAGTCACGCAGGCCTCGGCCGGACCTATTTCGTAGCCGAGTTCCCTGAAACCGTCCTGAAGGCTGCGGGTGACCTCCCAGAGACGGGCCCTGAGAGAATCGCCTTCGGCGCTCCTTATGATTTCCAGACGCTTCAGGCAGCCTTCCACTATGGGCATAGGCAGGGACTTCGCGTACATCTGGGAGCGCATGTTGTACCTCAGGTACGTGATTATGTCTTTCTCCGACGCCACGAAGCCTCCTATGGTGGCCATCGACTTGGCATATGCGCCGATATAGATGTCGATGTCGTCCATAACTCCGAAATGCTCGGAAGTTCCCCTTCCGTTCGGGCCCATCACACCGAAGCCGTGGGCGTCGTCTATCAGTATGCGGAACTTGTATTTCTTCTTCAGGGCCACAATCCGGTCCAGTATTCCAAGCGCTCCGGTCATTCCGAACACGCCTTCAGTGATGAGCAGGATACCTCCCCCGCTCTGTTCGGCCTCCTGCGTGGCCGCCTTGAGTTTCTGCTCGCAGGATTCGATGTCATTGTGCTTGAACTTGAACACCTTGCCCATATGCAGACGGACTCCGTCGATGAGGCAGGCGTGCGCCTCCGAATCTATCACCACAACGTCGTGTCTGCTGAGCAGGGAATCGATGACGGAGACTATGCCCTGGTAACCGAAGTTCATCTGGAAAGCCGCCTCCTTGCATTCGAAGTCTGCCAGCTCCCTTTCCAGGCGTTCGTGAAGAGCGGTCTGCCCTGTCATCATACGGCTGCCCATAGGATATGCCATACCCCAGCGCGCCGCCGCTTCAGCGTCAATCTTTCTTATTTCAGGATGGTTTGCGAGTCCGAGATAGTTGTTCAGGCTCCAGCACAGGACCTCCCTTCCGTTGAACTTCATATGCGGGCCGAGTTCCCCCTCCAACTTGGGGAAAGCGAAGTATCCGTCCGCCTTGTCACGATACTGCCCTATCGGGCCACCCGTGGATTTTCTGATTTTGTCAAAAATGTCGACTTGCATCGTTCTTCTTGCTTTTGTAATAAAATTACAAACCGCTAAATTAGTCATTCACCCTCAAAAAAGCAAGTGACGGGGCCTGACGGTACTCAGAAGACGTAGTTGAATCCTACGTTCACGCCGAACTCGCCGTCTCCCCTGTTCAAGGGCTGGGCGCCTTCCACCGAAAGGATGAAGTTCCTGTTCATGCCGAGCTTGAGGCCCAGTCCCACGCTGGAATGGAACGCGCGGGAAGCCGCCTTGAGTTCCTCGACACTGCGTTCAGGATAGGCGGATGCGTATTTCTCGATTTCGTATGGCCTCAGCACGGCCCCGCAGTCGAAGAAAGGATTGACCCCGACATACCAGGACTGCTTTATGAGGTTGAACTTGAAGAGTCTGATTCTGAACTCCACGTTCGCCCAGGCATAGGATTCCCCGAGCAGACGGCAGGGCATCACGGCCCTGATGGTGTTCGCGCTTCCCAGCCCTTCGGAAGAGGTCTGGAGCATACGCAGGTTATAGATGTTCTGCAGCAGATAGAATGGCGTGCGTCCTGCCACAGTGCCCTGATAGGCCAGATGATAGGCAAACACGAACGCGTCGTTGCGCGCTATGGAGAGATACTGTCTGAAATGCGCGCAGAACTTGAGATACGAAGTGCCGGCCCTGAAAAAGTCCGGCGCCCCGGTGAAGAAGGCCTCCGCCCATATTCCCCTCGAGGGTGACGGAGCGAAGTCGCGGGTGTCGTAAACCGCGCCCAGCTTGAGTTCCAGATGCGAGCCTCCGTCCGCCTCTTCGGGGCGAATCAGCCCGTTGGACTTGTATTCGTAAAAAAGGGTGTTTTCGGCATCGTATCCATCCATTTTCAGGTCAGCAATCCTGAAGTTCCAGAATGCGGCTCCGGCCGCCCATCGGAAGTTGGGGCCGATGATGTTTCCCTGGAAATCGGCCATAACCCTTATCATGCTGCGCCAGTAGCTGTATCGTGCGGTCCTGAGTTCCTTGTTGGCGTTCAGGCCCGGGTCATAGGTCTCCAGTCCGTTGAACCCGTAGAAGTAGTACATAGGGTCCAGCTGGTAACTTGCCACGAACGTGCTCTGTATATTCGGAATCAGATAATCGGAATTGTACTGGGTATAGAGCAAAGTCTGCTGCTTGGTGTATCTGGATGCCTCCACGTAGAAATGGTCCCGGTAGTTGGGGAACATGCTCCCGTCGGAATAGTTGAAGAGGTCGCAGCAGACGCCGTACTGGAATCCCAGGTCAGAATTGTAGCTCACCACAGGCAGCGGAGCGAAGTTCCACCCCGTCTTGTGGATTGTCGCCGTGTCGCGCACGGCCACGGCTGCCGGAGAGGAGACACAGTACAACGCCGCAAGGAGCAGTAATATGAATTTTTTCATCACTTCTCTTTATTTTTTATCCTGTTCGGCGATGGACGCCTCGTGAATTTCATTGTAGATTCGGGTCAGGAACCCTGCGTCGAGTCCCTTCTCCTTTCCGAGCGCGGTGACTCTTTCAAGCACGGCGTTCCACCTGTCCGTCTGGATTATGGAAACGTTTCCCTCTTTCTTGGCCTTTCCTATCCTGCGGCTGAGTTCCATCCTGGCGGCAAGCGTCCGGACCAGAGTGCAGTCCAGCGCGTCGATTCCCGCCCGGAGTTCATCCAGAGTCTGTCTGTAGTCCGCGGCTCCGCTGTCCAGCGCACGGGAACGGAGAGAAGCCAGCATAGTTGCGAACGCGGATGGGGTGAGTTGCTGGCCGGCATCGCTCAGGGCTTCCTGCGGGCGGCAGTGTACCTCTACCATAAGCGCATTGAAACCCAGGTCGAGAGCCCTTTGGGACACCTCCCCCACGAGTTCGGCGGAACCGGCGAGGTGTGACGGGTCGCAGTACAGGGCGACGGAGGGATATCTCCTGCGGAATTCGGCGGCCGTCTGCCAGTGCGGAGAATTCCTGTAAAGAGTCTTGGAGAAAGTGGAGAATCCCCTGAATATGGCCGACAGGTCCTTCACTCCCGCCCCTTTCAGCCGCTCTATTGCGCCGTACCAGAGTTCGGGGTCCGGACTTGCGGGATTCTTGACCAGGACGGAGGCCCCCGTCCCGCCGAGGGCGTCGGCTATCTCCTGCACGTCGAAAGGGTTGGCGGTTGTCCTGGCGCCTATCCACATCATATCCAGACCGGCGTCCAGACACCGGCGCACGTGGTCGGCGCAGGCCACCTCGGTACAGACCCTCATCCCCAGTTCGTTCCTGACCCTGATGAGCCAGGGCAGGCCCTCGGCTCCCACCCCCTCGAACGTCCCCGGCCTTGTCCTCGGTTTCCACAGTCCGGCCCTGAAGGTTTCCACCCCCAGTTCACTGAGAGCCCCTGCGGTTTCCATTACCTGCTTCTCGCTTTCAGCGCTGCAGGGACCTGCTATCAGTTCAATGTCGGGATTCATCTGAAGAAATTCTTTCAAGGCACGCTTTCAGGGAGTCGCGCCAGTGGGGAACGGTGATTCCGAAAGTCTTCTTTACCAGGCTCTTGTCCAGCACGCTGTAATGCGGTCTCTTGACCTTGGAAGGATACTCTTCCGAGGTACAGGGCCTTACATCGCATTCATTGCCGGAAAGTTCCGCTATCGCCTTGGCGAAGTCGTACCAGCTGGCCACACCTTCGTCGGTGTAGTGGTAAATGCCTGTCGGGAACGGTTCTCCCCCGTCTATCACGGTCATAATGAACGCCGCAAGGTCGGCTGCACTGGTGGGGGAACCAACCTGGTCACATACCACGTTCAGACTCTTCCGTGAGGAGACAAGTCCCAGCATAGTTTTCACAAAGTTCTTTCCGAAAGGCGAATAGAGCCAGGCAGTACGTATAATCAAGGACTTGCAGCCCGAGTTTTCCACCGCTTTCTCTCCGGCCAGCTTGGTCGCTCCGTAAACGCTCGCGGGCTGAGGCTCCGCATTCTCGGGAATGGGTTTGCAGGCATTGCCGGAAAAGACGTAGTCGGTGCTGATATGAATGAGCGTGGCGTCCCTGCGCTTTGCCAGCGCCGCCAGGTTGGCAGCGGCCGTGGAATTCAGCAGTTCGGCGAAGCCTATGTCGTCTTCCGCCTTGTCCACGTTGGTATAAGCGGCGCAGTTCACTATGACGTCCACGGGAAAGGCGGAAGTCACGATTTCCAGGGCTTCGGTGTCGGTGATGTCCAGATAGACGGTTTCCACCCCCGGAACCTTGTTCACGTCGCTGAATATGAACCGGTGGGCACTTTCCTTTGCAAGGAGGCGCAATTCGTTTCCGAGCTGGCCGTTGGCCCCTGTCACCAATACATTCATAATTTTGATTTAAAATCTCGCAAAAATAACTATTTTTGTACAAATGGAAAACAGGCCCGTAATATACCTCTACACGGACGGAGCGGCAAGCGGCAACCCCGGGCCCGGAGGCTGGGGCGCCGTGCTGACCTGCGGGAATGCCCGTAAGGAGATGTCGGGAGGCTTTGCTCTGACCACCAACAACAGAATGGAGCTTCTTGCGGTAATCAAGGGTCTGGAAGCCATCAGATGGCAGGATGCGGAAGTTGAAATATGGAGTGACTCCACCTATGTGGTCAACACTCTGACCAAGGGATGGAAGCGCAAGAAGAATCACGACCTCTGGGCCAGATACGACGCGCTTGCCGCCGGATTCAGAATAACCCTCCATTGGCTCAAGGGCCACGCCGGACATCCGGAAAACGAGCGTTGCGACAGACTTGCGGTGGAGGCATATTCCCGTCCGAATCTGCCCGGAGACGAAGGCTACGTCCCCAAGGAACAGGAAGACAAACTCTTATAAGATATGACAAACGGCAAAATAGTGGTGGGCATCACCCAAGGCGACTCCAACGGAATCGGTTACGAAGTTATAATCAAGGCTTTGAGCGACCCCAGAATCCTGGAAGGTTTCATCCCCGTGGTTTACGGTTCTCCAAAACTGTTCGGTTTCTACTCCAAGAGCATACCGGAAATAGAACAGATGGACACCCTGACCATCAAGTCTGCGGAGGAGGCCCAGGCCAAGAAGGTCAACATTCTGGACTGTCTGCCGGAAAACGTGTTCGCGGAGCCCGGAGACCCCACCGAAGCGGCCGCAAATGCGGCGGTGACCTCTCTCGAGAGAGCCGTGAAGGACATCAAGTCCGGCAAGGTGGACGTTCTGGTGACAGGTCCCATAAACAAGAAATCGATGTCGCTCCAGGGCTTCGGATTTCCCGGGCACACGGAATATCTCCAGAGGCAGTTCGGAGCGGAGGACGTGGCAATGCTTATGATAAGCAGCCGGCTCAAGCTCGGAGTCGTCACAGGCCACATTCCCCTGAAAGAAGTCACGGCGGCGATAACCGAGGAAAAGATACTCAGCAAACTGCGTCTCATCAAGGCCTCGCTCCAGCAGGATTTCCAGATAGACAACCCCAGGATAGGAGTGCTCAGCCTCAACCCGCACAGCGGGGATGGAGGGCTTCTGGGCAGTGAAGAGCAGAACATCATAATACCGGCCATCCACAGGGCTGCGGAAGAGGGCATCCTGGCCTTCGGGCCCTACTCCCCCGACGGTTACTTCGGACTTTCCAGCTATGAGAAATTCGACGCTACGCTTGCGATGTACCACGACCAGGGTCTCGCCCCGTTCAAGGCGCTCAGTTTCGAGGACGGCGTCAACTACACGGCGGGACTTTCCATAGTCAGGACCTCCCCGGACCACGGCACGGCGTACGATATGGCCGGGCGGGACGAGGCGGACCCCCGTTCGATGAGGGCTGCCATATTCCAGGCCATCGACATATTCAAGAACCGGCACTCCTGGAAAAAGCTTCAGGACGGCAAGATGATTGAACCGGAGAGGGAGGCTCCGAAGGAGAAACCCGGAAGGCCTCAGATTGCATAAGGATTCATCCGTGGCAGATGCGTTCCACCACGGAGCGCACGCTGTCATAGTCATAGCCCCTTCCAAGGGCGAATTTCAAAAGCTTCAGCTTGGCCTGCGGGTCATCCCTGAGGCTTTTGCGTTTGTTTTCCAGAAGACGGAGAAGACGCGCGTCGGCAGAGTCCGAATCTATCTGTGACAGAGCCTGTTCGATGACGGAACCCTCTATCTTCCTTGCCGCAAGGGCATAACGGATTTTGACGGGTCCCCAGCCGGATATCGAGGCTTTCTCCCTTGCGAAGGCCGCCGCATACCTGCCGTCATCCACGTAGGATTCCTCCTTCAAGCGGTCGAGAATCTCCCCCGCCGCGGCAAGGTCCCCGTCCAGGCGCGACGCCGCCTTTTTCAGTATGTCCGACGAGCAGTATTCCCGCCGGGCGCACTGAAGCTGCAGGGACGAAAGCACTTTTTTCAACTCCTCATTCATCGGTCTTTCCGGTATTGCGTCTTCCGCACTGTCCCGCGAGCAGGCCGCAGGCCGCCAGTATGTCCTCTCCCCTGGAAGACCTTATGGTACATACTATTCCGTTGGAGTTCAGTCTTTCCCGGAAGGCCTCCATCACCGCTTCGGGCGAACTGTCGTAAGGGAAATCCGGAATCTTGTGGAATCTGATGAGGTTCACCCTGCATTCAAGCCCCCTGAGGAGACGGACCAGGGCGTCGGCGTGAGCCTTGTCGTCGTTCCAGCCGGCAAACATCGTGTACTCGAAACTCACCCTGCGCTGACCGCTGAAATCATACTTCCTGACCAAGTCCACCACATCCTCGAGCGGCCAGGCCTTCTGCACGGGCATGAACTGAAGCCTTTCACCGGGAATGGGGTTATGAAGGCTCACTGCCAGATGGCACTTGCTCTCATCGAGGTATTTCCGGAGTTCGGGAATGACGCCGACAGTGCTGAGGGTTATTCTCTTGGGGCTCCAGCCGAAACCCCAGCCGGAGGTCAGCACGTCTATTGCCCTGCTCACCTCCCGGTAGTTGTCCAACGGTTCGCCCATACCCATAAACACGGCATTGGTCAGGTCTGAGGCGCCTTCAATGCTCAGGAACTGGTTCAGGATGGCCGCCGCGCTCAGGTTGCCGTGCCAGCCCTGGCGTCCGGTCATACAGAAACGGCAGCCCATCTTGCACCCCACCTGCGAACTTACGCACAGGGTCTTTCGTTCCGCATCGGGAATCATCACCGCCTCTATCCCCGGCTCGAAGAGGTATTTGCGCGTACCGTCCGAAGACTCCGCCATTCCCACCGGAGCGGCTGTACCGAGTTCATATTTTTCCGAAAGAGCCTGCTTGGCGGCGTTGGATATGTTTCGCATCCCGTCCCAGCTCCCCACCCTCTTGGAGTACATCCAGTCTGCAAGTTGCCGGCCGACAAAAGGCTTCAGAGAGCAGTCCACGGCGGCCTGCTCCAACTCGGGGAGAGTCATTCCAAGCAGAGACGGTTTCATTTTCCGGTGACGGATTTTTCGTATTCGATGGAGGCGAGTCCTCCGTAGGAAGTTTCCTTGTACAGGCTGGGAAGGTCCTTTCCGGTACGTTTCATAGTGTCCACAACCTTGTCGAAGGATACCAGATGGCGGCCGTCGCTCAGGAGAGCGTACATACTGACGTCAAGGGCGCGCAGGGCGGCAAGGGGGTTGCGCTCGATGCAGGGAATCTGAACCAGTCCGCAGATAGGGTCGCAGGTCAGCCCAAGGTTGTGTTCCATAGCCATTTCCCCCGCATATTCTATCTGCTGGGGAGTGCCTCCGAAAATCTGGTTGATTGCAACCGCCGCCATAACGCAGGCGCTGCCCACCTCTCCCTGGCATCCCACTTCCGCGCCTGAAAGCGACGCGTTGGTCTTGATGACCTCCCCGAACAGTCCTGCGGTGGCAAGCGACTTGAGGATGTCCTTGTCTGAAAAGTTGTGGGCGCGCTTCATATGATACAGCACGGCGGGAACCACTCCGCAGGAGCCGCAGGTCGGAGCCGTGACCACCGTTCCTCCCCTGGCGTTCTGTTCGGACACCGCAAGCGCGTAGGACGACACCAGCGCCCGGCTCTTCAGGCTGTCCTTGAAAGCCGAGGCCCTGAGGTAATACTGCTTGGCCTTGCTCCTCAGCCGCAGGCAGCCGGGAAGCCGTTCGTCATTCTCCAGTCCTTCCTCCACGCTGGCCTGCATCGCATCCCATACCGTAGCGAGGTAGTCCCAGAGGTCCTTGTCCTCGTGATATTCCACATACTCCCAGAAAGAGAAGCCCTCCTTCTCTATAATCTGCTGTATTTCGCTCATCGAATTCCGCGGGTACACCTGCCTTGCCTCGGTCCGGGAGTCCGGCCCCTCCGAAAGGAAGCCTCCCCCTATGCTGTACACTGTCCAGCTGTCCACGACCCCGCCCTCGCTGTCCAAAGCCTCGAAAAGCATTCCGTTGGTGTGGTACTCCGGGACTATGTCGGCGCGCCAGACTATCCGGGTCGGTCTTTCCCCGAGCGCCCTGATTATGGCCCTGTCCGTCATATGCCCCTTGCCGGTAGCGGCCAGGCTGCCGTAAAGAGTGACTCTGAATTCCGCCGCCCCGGGATGCTTCTCCCCGAAGGCCGCGGCCGCATTGAACGGGCCCATGGTGTGGCTGCTGGAAGGTCCTGCGCCTATCTTGTAGATTTCTTTTATGCTTTCCATAATCTGTTGATTGGCTTCATCTGCAAATTTATAAAAAGGTTTTGAAGAATTCGCGCCTTTTTCCTAACTTTGCTTTGAAACATTTAACACTTGCATTATGGCTAAAGAAGTAGTAGAAAAGGCCGAGATGAACGCCGCCAGACTGAAGGCGCTCCAGGCCACGATCGACAAAATCGAAAAAGATTACGGTAAGGGTACGATCATGAAGTTGGGAGATGAGCCAGAATGGGATGTACAAGTTATTCCAAGCGGCTCCGTAGCTCTTGACCACGCGCTCGGAATCGGGGGTTACCCCAGAGGAAGAATCATCGAGATTTACGGGCCGGAATCAAGCGGAAAGACGACGCTTGCAATCCACGCCATCGCGCAGGCCCAGAAGAACGGAGGCATAGCCGCGATGATAGATGCGGAACACGCTTTCGACCGCACCTACGCCAAGGCTTTGGGCGTGAACCTTGACAGTCTGCTGGTGAGCCAGCCCGACAACGGGGAGCAGGCCCTTGAAATAGCGGACAACCTCATACGCTCCGGGGCTGTGGACATAGTGGTCATAGACTCCGTGGCGGCGCTGACGCCCAAGGCGGAAATCGAGGGAGAGATGGGCGACAACAAGGTGGGGCTCCAGGCCAGGCTTATGAGCCAGGCGCTGCGCAAGCTCACCGCCAACATCGCAAAGACGAACACCTGCTGCATATTCATCAACCAGTTGAGGGAGAAAATCGGCGTGATGTTCGGAAATCCTGAGACCACGACGGGAGGAAACGCCCTGAAATTCTACGCATCAGTCCGTCTGGACGTTCGCAGGACCAACCAAATCAAGGACGGAGAAGAAGCCCTGGGCAACAGGACCAAGGTGAAGGTTGTCAAGAACAAGATGGCACCTCCTTTCAAGAAGGCCGAATTCGATATCGTTTATGGAGAAGGTATCTCCCACAGCGGCGAAATAGTGGATTTGGGTGTGGAACTTGAAATCATAGAAAAGAGCGGAAGCTGGTTCGCGTACAACGGCAGCAAACTTGCCCAGGGCCGCGAAGCCGTCAAGCAGCTCATCCACGACAACATCGAACTCGCTGATGAGATAGAAGGAAAAATCCGCGAGAAACTCAAAGGAATCAAAGACTGATGGCAAAGATTATTCTTACAGGCGACCGCCCCACCGGCCGCCTTCATATTGGACACTACGTGGGTTCCCTGCGCCGCAGGGTGGAACTTCAGGACAGCGGCGAATTCGACCGGATTTTCGTGATGATTGCGGATGCCCAGGCCCTTACCGACAATGCGGACAATCCTGAAAAGGTGCGCGCCAACATCACGGAAGTCGCCTTGGATTATCTGGCCGCAGGGCTCGACCCGGAAAAGACCACCATTTTCGTGCAGTCACACGTCAGCGAACTGACGGAACTCTCTTTCTATTATATGAACCTCGTGACGGTCCAGAGACTTCAGCGCAACCCCACCGTCAAATCGGAAATCAAGATGCGCGGATTCTCCGACAGCGAAGACGGCTCCGACAACAAGGCCGGCATTCCGGTGGGATTCTTCTGCTACCCCATCAGCCAGGCGGCCGACATCACCGCCTTCAAGGCGACCACGGTTCCCGTGGGAGAGGACCAGGAGCCTATGATAGAGCAGACCCGTGAAATAGTCCGCAAATTCAATTCGACCTATGCCCCGGTTCTCGTGGAGCCGGAAATCCTGCTTCCGGACAACGCCGCCTGCCTGCGGCTTCCCGGCACGGACGGAAAAGCCAAGATGAGCAAGTCCCTCGGCAACTGCATCTACCTTGCCGATGACGCCCAGACGGTGCGCGCAAAGGTCAAGGGGATGTTCACGGACCCTGAGCACCTTCAGGTTTCGGACCCCGGACACGTCGAGGGGAACACCGTATTCACCTACCTGGACGCTTTCTGCCGGGACGAACATTTCCGGAAATTCGGAAACTGTTTCCAGGGCCGCAAGGAGAGTTTCCTTTTCCACAACCTCGACGAGGTGAAGGCCCGGTACCGCGCAGGTGGCCTGGGTGACGCCATGCTCAAGAATTTCCTCGCGGAAGTTCTGGAAGACACCCTTGGTCCCATCAGGGAGCGCCGCGCAAAGTTCGCCGCAGACATACCCGCGGTGATGGAGATGCTCCGCAAGGGCTCCGCAGAGGCCAAGGCCGTTGCCGGACAGACCCTTGAGGAAGTCAAGAGGGCTATGAAAATCAATTATTTCGAGTAAGTCCCTTCCGGACGGGCGGGGCCGTTGTTGAGCCTGCGGAACTTGACACAGCTGAAACCGGGCTTTGAGACCGTTCCCTCGGACTTGAAGCCCAGTTTTTCATATACCTCCCCTCCGTCTGCCGACAGCGGGTCCGAATAGCTCATCACGTCGTCCGGGGCCACTTCCTCCAGAAAGTGTTCGAGCATCTTTCCCATTCCTCCCTGTACCCTGTATCCCTTCAGGGATGCGTATCTCACCCATTCGCAGGACCTGCTTCCGTCTTTCATCCTCCGCGATGCGGAAAACTGTGAAACTGCCGCCAGCAGGCCCGGGGGCAATACGGCTTCCGCCTTTCCGGTGCTCCTTCGCACGAACAGACCGTAATTGTAGCGGGAAGAGGTCGAGCCCATCCTGTGGTTAGCGTCGAGAAAAGCCGCCGCTGTTTCCTTCGGGATGCGGCGGACTTCACAGTTCCGTGCGAATATGTTTATGAGATTTTCTATTTTTCAGCGGCTCTCGCCTTGTTGAAACATTCGCGGCACAGGGGTTCGTAAACGTCCTTTTCGCCCAGGACCACAAGGTCCCGGCTCTTGTTCAGACGATGCGAGTGATTGGCCAGGTTGCCGCATTTCACGCAGATGGCGTGGACTTTCTGCACATCCTCAGCCACGGCCATAAGCATAGGCATAGGGCCGAACGGCTTACCCTGATAATCAGTGTCCAGTCCCGCCACGATGACTCTCACTCCCCTGTTTGCAAGTGTCTGGCACACATCCACCAGACTCTGGTCAAAGAACTGCGCCTCATCTACGCCCACGACCCGGACGTCATCCTCTATCTCGAGCATCTGTGAAGGGCTGGCTATCGGTCTCGACTTGATACTGTGAAAATCGTGGGACACAACCTCGACGTCAGAGTATCTGTTGTCCACCGCAGGCTTGAAGATTTCCATCTTCTGATTGGCGAATCCCGCCCTGCGGAGCCTTCTGATGAGTTCTTCAGTCTTGCCGGAGAACATCGAGCCGCATACCACTTCTATGCAGCCATTCTTTTTGTGGTTTTCTTGGAACATTTGATTAAATTTGTGGTCTGTCGAATGCAAAGGTAAAGAATTATTGCCGTATGGAAAAGAACACCAATGAAATTCTGGCGCAGATTCAATCGGAGCTTCAGGAGCTCAAGAAAAAGGCCGGGGAAATGGAAAGCAGGATAAGCGAGATTGCCGGGCAGGCCGATGCGGAGCAATCCGGACCCGCCGAACCTGCGGCGCCCGCCGGAGACTGCGAACCTGCAGAAACCGCGGCGCCCGCCGAAACCGTGGCGGAAGAAGCGTTCGACATTATGATGGGGGACGAGGTGGACCTGATTCAGCCCGCCGGACCCGTCGGGAACAAGGCGGAGGAAGCCGTGGGCACAGAGCCCGAGCCCCACGCATCGGAACCGGAAAAGCAGCAGGAAGCAGAACCTGAGACCAAGGCGGAGCCGAGGCGCAGGGCGGAATCCGGCAAGAAGGTTGAAAGGACGCCGGAGCCGGGGAAGGAAAAGGAGGAAGGCCTGCAGGAAAACCTGCTGATGGCCGGAGAGCTCCTGGACAATGACGCAAAACCCGTGAAAAAGACAAGGAAACCGTCCAAGCCCGCACCCCAGCCCACTATGTTCTACGGATGGCAGACGGACACTCCGGCATCACCCCTGAGCAACATTCTCAGCGGAATAGCTCTCAAGGACAGGGCTCTTATCATCGGAGTTCTTTTTCAGGATGACGCGCAGCTCTTCATAGACACTGTAAGCAAGTTCAACAGGATGCGCTCCCTGAACGAGGCCGAAAGTTTCATCAGGAAGAAGTTCCCGCGCTGGAAACTCGATTCCGACCCCGTCTATAAACTGATGATGGCCGTAAGGCGCAAGCTGAACTGATGGCAGGGAAACTCTTCATAGTGCCCACACCCGTCGGAAACCTTGAGGATATGAGCTTCAGGGCCGTAAGTGTGCTCAGGGACGCCGACCTGATTCTTGCCGAGGACACCCGCACGTCCTCGGTACTTTTCCGGCATTATGACATTCACGGACAGTTGATGTCCCACCACAAGTTCAACGAACACCAGACCGTAGGGATGATACGGGAACAGATTCTTTCCGGAAAGAACGTGGCCCTCGTCAGCGATGCGGGCACGCCGGGAATATCGGACCCCGGTTTCCTGCTTTCGCGAAGCTGCTCCGAGGCCGGGATTGAGGTTCAGACCCTTCCGGGACCGACTGCCTGCATACCGGCCGTGGTTTCATCGGGCCTGCCCTGCGACCGTTTCTGCTTCGAAGGTTTCCTCCCGCAGAAAAAAGGCCGCCGCAGCCTGCTGGACAGACTCGCGGACGAAGAAAGGACAATGATTTTTTACGAATCCCCGGGCAGGCTTGTCAGGACTCTGGAGCAGTTCGGCACCGTTTTCGGAGCGGACAGGCAGATTTGCGTGAGCCGGGAGATTTCCAAAGTCCACGAGCAACACAGCCGTGGCAGCATTGCGGAAGTGCTCGGGCATTTCAGAAAGGAGGAGCCGCGTGGAGAAATTGTGATTGTGGTTTCCGGCAAACCCGCGGCGGTTCGCGGGGAACATAAAAACAAGTACAGGGATGAAGAGGGAGAACGTGGAGAAGTACAGTCGGAAGAAAGTTAGGCTTTCCGTCAGGTTCAAGCTGGGCGCAGTCAACCTGGCATTTCTCATTTTGGGTTATCAGGTGGCTCTGTTCGTAGGCAGGGCCTCCATTCTGCGAATCGAGTCGGGCAGGGACCATCCCGACACGGTTTTTGTCTATGCCGACAGGAGCGGTCCCGTGCGGCAGGAGGACGGGAACGGCGGACCGGACGACGGAGCGGACGGAGATTTCTCCGGGCTCCGCCACTACAGGAAAGAAGCCGGGCACAGCCCTCTGGTAAGGGAGGTAAGGGACAGGACGCGGAAGGTCGAAAGTTTCCGCTTCAATCCCAACACCGCGTCGGTGGAGGACCTGCAAAGGTTGGGTTTCAGCCTGAAGCAGGCGGAATCCATCGACCGATATCGCCGGAAAGGCGGCCGGTTCAACAGCAAGGAGGATTTTGCAGGAAGTTTCGTGGTAAGCGATTCTGTATTCAGGCGTCTTTCAGGATACATCGACATTCCTCTTGTCGACATAAACAAAGCGGACTCCGCCGCTTTCGACGCCCTGCCCGGAATCGGAGGTTACTTCGCCCGAAAAATGGTGGAATACAGGAACAGCCTCGGAGGATACTCAGACAAACGCCAGCTGCTGGACATCTACAACTTCGGACAGGAACGGTACGACCGGCTCGAACGCCTGATTGTCTGTTCGCCACCGGAGAAGCCCTTCGCCCTGTGGACTCTTCCGCCGGACGAACTCCGCAAGCACCCGTATATCAGGGATTGGAGAACCGCAAAGGCCATAGCGCTCTTCAGGGAGAACTCTCCGCCGGACTCCCTCACCGTCTCCGCGCTGGGACGCGCGGGAATTCTCTCACCGGAGAACGCCGCCCGTCTCTCCCTCTGCCTCATAGCTCCCGCCCCAGGTCGCTGATGAGACGGGGCCTTCCGGCCGGGGACACCGTTCAGGGCCTCCCGGAGTTCCTGCGGGGATGGTGCGACAGTATGGACTGCTGCCAGGTCCGGCTGTCGATGTGCGTGTATATTTCCGTGGTAAGGATGCTTTCGTGCCCGAGCATCTCCTGGACTACGCGAAGGTCCGCGCCGTTCTCCACAAGGTGAGTGGCGAACGAGTGGCGGAAAGTGTGGGGCGATATCTCCTTGTCGACCCCGGCCAGGAGCGCCTGCTTCTTCACCAGATTGAACACCGACACCCTGCTCAGCCCTTTTCCGAACCTGTTCAGGAACACAGTGTCCTCCCACTGGGGACCCGCCGCGCAGGGGCGCAGGGAGAGCCAGTCCCGCAAGGCTTCCGCGGTTATCGGGGCAAACGGAACCAGGCGTTCCTTGTCTCCCTTGCCTACTACCCGCAGGAATCCGTCCTCAAAGAAAATCTGCGAGATGCGCAGCTCGCACAGTTCAGTCACCCTCAACCCGCAACCGTACAACACCTCCAGAATCGCCTTGTCCCTCATACCGGACACACTGTCCGTCCTGACACTGTCCAGGAGCGCCTGGACCTCCTCTACCGACAGGACCTCGGGAAGATAACGCCCCAGTTTCGGGGAATCCACCCTGTCGCAGGGATTGTCCGCCCTGTCGCCTTCCTGCACCATCCAGTCGAAGAAAGAACGCAGGGAACTGAGGATTCTGGCCTGCGTGCGCTTGGAAAAATATTCAGAATAGGTCGAGAAATACGACACTATGTCATCCGCATCGGTATTTTCAGCACTTTTTTTGCAGTCGTCAAAGAAATGGCTCACGTCACTGCAATAGGAACTGACGGTGTTGGGGGACATCTGTCTCTCAATCCTCAGACAATAGGAATAGTCCTTTATCAGCCGTGACACCGGTTCCTGCATAGTGGGACAAACTTACATAAAATCTCCCGATTTAAAAAAGAATGCTATCTTTGCACTGATATGAAGAGAATATTGTTCATCCTGGCGGCGCTTCTCACGCTGGCCGGTTGTGAGAAAAAGCCCGTTCCCGGAAAAGACATACCTTACGACAGGGTGGCCGTCCTGTACTCCATAGCCCGCAACAACCTGTCCGAGGACCTGGAGAACGATATCAAGGAACTGTGTGACGTCAAGAACGGAGCCTATGTCCCCGAGTACGGCTGCGACAAGGCCCTGATAGTGGTGGTTCACACCCCCTACAGTTATTACTCCTACGACAAGCCCACCCTCCCCGTGATGATGAACATTTACAGGGACAAGAGCGGAAGCGTGGTGCGGGACACCGTGTTCTCTATGAGCGGGACCTCGTTCCTGACGGACAGCAACGTGATGCGGACCTTCTTCAACAAAGTCAGGGAACTTTTCCCCGCAGACCATTACGGAGCCATCCTCAGTTCCCACGGCTCAGGCTGGCTTCCCGGCCCGTACTATTCCAACGGCAAGATGACCACGAAGTCCTTCGGCCAGGAAATACAGGGGGAAGACCAGTATTTGATGGACATTCAGGACCTGCCCGACGGGCTCCCCTTCAAATTGGACTACCTGCTCTTCGACGCCTGCCTTATGGGCAACGTGGAGACTGTTTACGAACTGAGGCAATGCGCCGACAAAATCGGGGTTTCCGCAACGGAAGTGCTGTCCGACGGATTCAACTATCTCCGCCTGGGCCGCAAATTGCTCGGAGGAGACCAAGCGTCGCCCGAAGGGGTCTGCAAGGATTTCTTCGAGCAGTATGACATCAAGACAGGAAGGGACAAGTCCGCCTGCATAGCGCTGGTGAAGACTTCCGAGCTCCCCGGACTTGCCGAAGTCTGCGGCAGGCTGTTCCGCGACTACAGCACAGAGATTCAGGAACTGGACCCCCTGAGCGTGCAGCGCTTCTTCCGCTACAGCGGCAAGGAAGAACTCCTGCACCACGGGTGGTTCTACGACCTGGAAGACATCATAAGAGTTGCCGGAGCCACTGAGCAGGAACTTTCAGAACTCGGTTCCGCTATAGAATCCTGCATAATATACAAGGCCAACACGCCTGAATTCATGATGAGCCACGACGGATACAACTGGCACGGCTTCACCTTCGAGCATTTCTGCGGGCTCGGAATGAGCATCCCCCAGTTCCCGAGCGACGAGATGAGAGACTGGTACAGGACACTGGCCTGGAACCAGGCCACGGGACTTGTGAAATAATGTTGGCAATCAACATATTTTGACTATATTTGCGCTCGCATTTTAAAACCCGACGGGTTTTGGTGCAATGGGAGTTTGGCTCGCCCAAACTTGAGTAACACATTTTAACGACAGAAAAATGCAACATTTCGAATTGAAAGGCCAGACCAGGAAGGTCGGCAACAAGGCTGTCATCAAAGCCTTCCGCAAACAGGGTCTCATCCCCTGCAACCTCTACGGAAACAAAACCGAGAACATTCTTTTCACAGTCAGCGAGAAAGACGTCAAGGGACTTCTCTACACACCTATGTCCTTCATTGTTGACATAGACCTCGAAGGCAAGAAATTCTTCGCAGTTCTTCACGAACTCCAGTTCCATCCCGTAAAGGACAACTGCCTGCACATCGATTTCCTCGCAGTTGACGAGAAGAAGCCCATCAAGATTGACGTTCCCGTGGTCATCACAGGACACGCAGTCGGCGTACAGCAGGGCGGCAAGTTCTTCCAGAATGCGCGCAAGCTCAAAATCAGCGCGGTTATGGACAAGCTTCCCGACACGCTCCCCATCGATATCACCAAACTCGGCCTGGACAAGAAAATCAAGGCCTCTGACGTCAAGGTGGACGGAATCACCATCGTCAGCGACAAGGATACGGTCATCTGCGGAGTTCAGTCAACACGCAACTCAGTCGCAACCGAAACTGAGGAAAGCGCTGAATAAGCACTGTCACAATGTCCGGGAAAAGCTACCTCATAGTGGGGCTGGGCAACATAGGGCCCGAATATGCTTTGACCAGACACAATCTCGGATTTATGGTATTGGATGCCTGGGCCCAGGCGTCCAATGCCGTTTTTGAGACCCGACGCTACGGTGACCTGGCCGTGCTGAACGTCAAGGGAAGGGAATTCTATCTCCTCAAGCCTTCGACCTATATGAACCTGAGCGGGAATGCCGTGCGCTACTGGATGAGCAGGCTTCCGGTGACGGAAGAAAGTCTGATGATTGTCTGCGACGACCTCAACCTCCCATTCGGAAGCATTCGGATGAGGAAGAAAGGAAGCGACGGCGGGCACAACGGACTGAAAAACATCAACGAAATGATTGGGACCACCGAATATTCCAGGGTCAGGATAGGGATAGGCAACGATTTCATCAGAGGCGAACAGGCAGGATACGTGACAGGAGAGTTGAGCGAAGAGGAGAAATCCAAGGTCCCGCAACTGTGTGAAAAGGCAATAGAAGGAATCCGCATCTGGGCGTTCGAAGGAGCCGACCGGGCGATGAACCTGGTCAATTCAAAAGCGAAAAGTGTTGAAAATGAACAATAAATGCACTTTTTTAACAAATTCGTTGCTAAATATATTTTTCTTTTATATATTGCAAGCGTTTGTATGTGTGAACACCTTTTATAAACATTTTAATATATTAAAATCATGAAAGAACTTGTAACTAAGATCAACGCCAACATCGAGATCTTCAAGGCAAATGCCGAAGCTCAGGTTGTTAAGGGAAACAAGGCTGCTGGCGCTCGCGCCCGCAAGGCAGCTCTCGAGCTTATGAAGGACCTCAAGGAGTTCCGCAAGGCTTCTGTAGCAGCAACCAAGTAAATAATAAAAATTATTTCACTTTGATGCAACGTTTCTGAAACCACCTGCATCTATATATCAGGTTTAGGTTTTAGTACACGTCTAAGGGTCGAGGGCCGTGAGGCTATCGGCCCTTTGCTTTTTTACCCATTTTACATATATTTGTATCCGGGCGTCCGCGTGCCCACACGCGTGTGCGAGGCCTTTACTCCCGAAGTCGGGCTGGACTAAGGGGCGCCCGCGTATGTATGAAATCAGCAGGGAAAACAGTATCGGCCCTATTACTGGCATTGGCGGCATTGTGCTATGCCGCTGAAGAAAGCGGGACTTCCGTCACGCGGGTACTGGTTGTTCCCGTTGAATTCTCAAACCTCGGGTTCACCTATTCCCGTGACACTCTGGTTCAGTTCCTGAATTCGGATGACTTCAACGTGGAAGGAGCCTGCGGCAGCGTCAGAAAATATTTCTCAGACCAGTTCGGTCCTGAGACGGATTTCATCTTCGACCTCGCCCCCGTTGTCACCCTCCCCCGTGAGCGTTCCCACTACGGAGCCAATGCCGCTGACGGGACCGATGTAAACCCCGGCGCAATGGTGACAGATGCATGCACGGCCCTGAAGGACAGTCTGGACTTCACCCTTTACGACAATGACTCCGACGGCAAGCTCGACCACCTGATTTTCATCTATGCAGGCAGGGACGAGTCTGACGGAGGGGAACCCGAATGTCTGTGGTCCCATTCCTACCGTCTGTCCGAGAATCGCGGCTCCTTCAAGGTGGACGGCATCACCATCGACCTGTACTGCTGTGCCTCCGAGCTCGGTCCTCCGCTTGAAGATAAACCCAGACTGGCCGGAATAGGCAGGTTCTGTCACGAACTCCTGCACACCTTCGGGCTTCCGGATTTCTACGACACCGGATTCTCCGACACGCAGGCCTATTATTCCGCCGGACTTTGGGGCACCACGTCCATTATGGACAAGGGTTTTCTCAACAACAGCGGGCACACTCCGCCCAATCTGAACGCCATCGAAAGGGAAATCCTTTCCCTGGGCTCCCCCGTGGAGACAACGGCAGGAAGGACAGTGCTCCGCCCGGTCAGGGAAGGCGTATGGCTCAGGCTCGAATCCGGGAATCCCGGGGAGTACTTCCTGGCCGAATACAGGGACGCGACGCTCTGGGATGAATATATCGGAGGACACGGCCTCCTGGTTTACCATATCGACAAGTCTGAAAACGAATGCGGGGAGATTGCCGGGAGACCTATCAGCGCGCTTTCGAGATGGGAGCACAACCTTGTGAACGGCTATCCTTCGCACCAGTGCGCAGACCTTATGGAAGCCTGCGCCGCCAATGACAGGATATGGCGGTATTCCAAGTTGGACTCCGCCACAATTCCCTTTCTGTTCTTCCCCGAGGGGTCGTCGGAACTAGGGCCCCGGACAGAGCCGGCCTTGCGCCGCTGGGACGGAAAGAGCGCCCTGCTTTCCCTGACAGACATACGGGAGACACCGGCATCGGAAGTATCATTCCAAATCAGGCACCACGCTCCCGAAGAGGATTCCGGTGACGTACCTCACATAAATACCGGGAGTTTCCCCGCCGCCGAAGGAGGTTTCCTGAAAATAGGAAGCCGCGTACCCCTTAAGGTGGACAACGTCGGGGATTCGGAGGTCCGGTGGTATGCTGACGACGTTCCCACAAGCCCCGATTCGGACGGCAGAATCCTGCTTGACAGAAGTTTCACCCTCAAGGCCGTCGTCCACACCCCGGACGGAGGGACGATGGTGATTATTAAGGAAATCCGTGTGAAATGACAGTACGGCGCATCATACATTGCCTGCTTCCGGCCGTGGTTATCCTCTGTTCCTGCATCAGGGAGACGCCGGACGATGCATTCCTGAACCTCAACGAGCCCGAACTCAAGATAGCGGGGAGAAAAGTCCTGGAGTACTCCCCCGCCGACTGCCAGCTCAGTTACAGTCCCTCCGACAGAAAGTTCTGCGTGACCGCAGATGACGGGACCAGGTATTTCACCGTCACCCTGGACAGGATTCCCGGCGGCGAAGGAGAAAGTGTGCTGGCGGACCTGCGATGGACATCGGGGTCGAGCCTGAAATCAAGAGAAAAAGTTACTTTCACGGTCTGCAAGACAGACGATGATAAAATATGGTTGTGGAACCGGGGGCTGAACATTGAAGTCAGCCTGAGGATTCTGCGCTGACGTTCAACCAATTTCCAAACACTTCAAGTATGAAACTCGGAATCAGAATCACCTCATTCGCGCTCGCGGCTTTATGTGCAATCCCGGCATTCGCCGGCAATCGGGCAAAGGAGTTCAACGTGCTTGACTTCGGAGCCAAGGGCGACGGAACAAGCGACTGCACGGAAGCCTTCAACAAGGCAATCGAGGCCTGCAGCAAGGTCAAGGGGGTAGTGACGGTACCCGCCGGAACTTTCCTCTGCAAGACCATACATCTTCTGGACAATGTGGAACTCAGGCTCTGCGACGGCTCCGAAATCGCAGGATGGGAGAACCCGGAAGAATACGACCACTTCGCTCCCCTGCGGGATATGTCAAAGTACGACAGCGGGGACGGGACCGTCAACCAGAACAACTCCAGGGACGAGCGGTGGAACCGTGCCCTCATCATTGCAAACAGCGTGGAGAACGTGGCGATTACCGGAGGGGGCACAATCAACGGACGGCACGTCTTCGACCCTCTGGGAGAGGAACATATGCGCGGGCCTCACGCCATTGTGTTCGGAGACTGTCGGAATGTCCGTCTGGAGGGCATCACAATCACCTGCGCCGCCAACTACGCATTTATGGGATATGCCCTTGAGAACGCAGTGTTCCGCAACGTAAGTATCAGCGAGGGCTGGGACGGAATCCATATCCGCGGCGGCATCAACGTGCTGATTGACAACTGCCGGTTCGAAACCGGTGACGACAGTATCGCAGGCGGCTACTGGACGGGTATGGAAATTAGGAAATGCTTTGTGAATTCATCCTGCAACGGCATAAGGATGATAATGCCGTCGGAGGACGTTTACATTCACGGCTGCAGGTTCGAAGGCCCCGGCCGATATCCTCACCGCACAAGCGGAGAGAAGCGCCGTACCAATATGATGTACGCGGCCATCTTCGAACCCGGCGGATGGGGAGCGGCGCCCGGAGTGATGAAAGGCATAAGGTTCATGGACTGCACCGTCATAAACACCCTCGGCCTCATAGGGGTCAGTATGGGTGACGACAACAGCGCGAAGGACCTGACCGTCAAAAATGTCAAGGCCAGCGGAATCTATGACAGAACTGCCCCTGTCGTCAATCACAGGGGCAGATGTTTCGACAGCATTACGCTGCAGAATGTGACGGTGAACAGGTAATCCCCGCTCTTCCCGACTCTATGCTTCGAAGGCCTTGGCTATGGCTATGAAGTCGTCGGCCTTGAGAGCCGCGCCGCCAATCAGTCCGCCGTCGATATCCTTCTGGGCAAAGAGTTCAGCCGCGTTTGAAGGCTTGCAGCTTCCGCCATAGAGTATGGTGGTGTCTTCAGCGACCTTGGCGCCGAACTTGCCCGCAAGAGTCTTGCGGATGTGGGCGTGGATTTCCTCGGCCTGCTCTGCCGTGGCGGTCTTGCCGGTTCCGATGGCCCAGACGGGCTCATAAGCCACGATTATCCTGGCCATATCATCAGCACTGAAGTTGAAGAGCACATTCTTTATCTGAGACTCGCAGACTGCAAAATGCTCGCCCGCCTCCCTCTGTTCGAGGTTCTCACCCACACAGAGAATGACGCCGAGTCCTTCAGCGAGCGCGAGTTTGGTCTTCTCCACGAGCTTCTCGTCGGTCTCGCCGTAATACTGACGGCGCTCAGAGTGGCCGAGTATGGTCCAGGAGCATCCGACAGCCTTTATCATAGCGGCCGAAACCTCTCCGGTGTACGCTCCGCTCGTGTGGTCGGCGCAATTCTGCGCGGCGACAGCGATTTTTGTTCCTTCCACCGCCTTTGCCACACAGCAAAGATGCGTGAAGGGAGGAGCTATTATGAGTCCTACGTTTGCGGGGGCTTCGCCCGCCTTTGCCGCAACCGCCTTTGCAAGTTCAACGCCCTGCTCCTTGACGGTGTTCATTTTCCAGTTTCCTGCAACAATTTTCTTTCTCATATCGATATAATTTATCAGGTTTTTTCAAAAGCATACAAAGTTACAAAATCCGTAAAAGATTTTTCCTAAATTTGTAAGATTTATAATCGGAGCGACAATGAAAAATTTTGTAGAAGAACTCAAATGGCGCGGAATGATACACGACATCACGCCCGGAACGGAAGAAGAACTCAGTAAGGGCCCAATGTCGGCTTATGTGGGAATTGACCCTACGGGAGACTCCCTGCACATCGGGCATCTCGTCAGCATAATGATACTCAAGCACTTCCAGGCCTGCGGCAACAAGCCGTTCGCGCTGGTGGGCGGCGCAACCGGAATGATTGGGGACCCGTCGATGAAAAGTCAGGAGCGGAATCTGCTTGACAACGAGACTCTGCAGCACAACGTTTCCTGCATCAAGGCGCAGCTGGGCAGGTTCCTCGATTTCGACAGCGACGCTCCCAACAAGGCCGAGCTGGTGAACAACTACGACTGGATGAAGGACTACAGTTTCATAGATTTCACCCGGGACATCGGCAAGATGATAACCGTCAACTATATGATGGCCAAGGACTCCGTCAAGAAGCGTCTCAGCACCGAGTCCAGGGAAGGGATGTCCTTCACCGAATTCACCTACCAGCTTCTCCAGGGCTACGACTTCGTGTATCTTTACGAGAACTACGGAGTCAAGCTCCAGCTTGGAGGAGCGGACCAGTGGGGCAACATCACCACAGGAACGGAGATGATTCGCCGCAGGAACGGAGGAGAGGCTTACGCGCTGACCTGTCCTCTCATCACCAAGGCAGACGGAGGCAAGTTCGGAAAGACGGAGAAAGGCAACATCTGGCTTGACCCTGAGCGTACCTCTCCCTACCAGTTCTATCAGTTCTGGCTCAATGTCAGCGACACCGACGCGGAGAAATACATAAAGATTTTCACTATGCTGGACCGCCCCACCATAGAGGCCGCCATAGAAGAACACCGTCAGGACCCCGGACTCAGGACCTTGCAGAAACTTCTGGCGCGGGAGGTCACGGTGATGGTGCACGGCGAGGCGGAATACCAGAAGGCGCTCGAGGCATCCCGTATGTTGTTCGGCAAATCCACTTCCGAAGACCTCCGCAAGCTGGACGAGAAAACCTTCCTCGACGTTTTTGACGGGGTTCCCACCTTCGAAATCGAGGCATCGTCCCTGCCTGTGGGGATTCTGGACGCTCTGGCAGTCCATACCGGCATCTTCCCCTCCAAGGGAGAAGCCAGGAAAATGGTTCAGGGCAACGGATTCAGCCTCAACAAGGACAAGCTCACCGACATCAATTACCAACTGAGCTCATCCGACATAATCGACGGCAAATACATCCTGGCGCAGAAAGGCAAGAAGGATTATTACATCATAATCGTGAAATAATGGAAAAAGCCGCAAGCACAAGACAACTCAAGGTTGCGCGCGAGCTCCAGAGGGACCTTGCCGAAATCATCCGCAGCAAGGGTATGGCCAGTTTCGGAGGGGCGATGGTTACGGTGAGCGAGGTCAGGGTGAGCCCCGACCTCAGTTCAGCCAAGGTGTTCGTAAGCATCTTTCCTTCCGAGAAATCCGCCGCCGTAATGGACATTCTCAACGGGAACATCCGCGTGTACCGCGGGGAACTGGGGCACAAGGTTGCCAGCCAGCTCCGCATAGTTCCCGACATATATTTCCTGCTCGACACCACCCTTGACTACGCCGAGCGCATAGAAGAACTTCTAAAGAAGTGAATCTTCCCCTGTTCATAGCCGGGAGGTACCTTTTCTCCGGGAAGTCGCACAATGTCATCAACGTCATATCCCTGATAAGTGCGGCCGGAATGGCCGTGGGCACGGCGGCCCTGATTCTTGTATTGTCCGTATTCAACGGATTCGGAGCCATTGTGGACGACAACCTTTCCGACATCGACCCCGATATGCTCATAGTTCCCCGCACGGGCAAGACCTTCGTCCCCTCCGCCGGACTTATGAAGGCCCTGGATTCCGAGCCGGGCATATCCTCCGTATGCGAGACCGTCCGTGAAAACGTTTTCATTCTCTATGACGGAAGGCAGGGTGTGGCGGAAGCCAGGGGCGTGGACTCAAGCTATATGAGGGTGGCCAGGCTGGACAGGCACCTTGTGGAAGGAAGTCTGGAACTTATGTTCGGAGAACTGGCCCAATGCTGCATAGGCGCCGGCCTGTCCTACGAGCTGGGAGCCCATCCGCAGTTCTCCGACAGGATGGAGCTCTTCTTCCCGGACAGGAATGCGGCCATTTCGGTAGCCGACCCCGCCGCGTCGCTCAGGAGCATTGAAGTGTTTCCGTCAGGAGTGGTCAGTGTCGACAATGAGACCGACCGCAAGATGCTCCTGCTTCCGATAGACAGACTGCGTTCCCTGCTGGACTATGACCGGGAGGTCAGTTCCCTTGAACTGCGCCTTGCCCCGGGTGCCGACTTCAAGAGAATCGAGAGGATGCTTCCCCCCGGGCTCCTTGCCCTCGACAAGATGGCCCAGCACCCTGAGCTGTACAGGATGATGCGCTATGAGAAAACCGCAATCTTCCTTATCCTGTTGTTTGTGGTTGTCATAATTGCCTTCAACATCTTCGGGTCCCTGTCCATGCTCATAATAGAAAAGCGGCAGGACATAGAGACATTGAAATCTATGGGGGCGTCCGGCAGGACCGTCCGCAGGATTTTCGTACTGGAAGGCTGGCTGGTTTCCCTTTGCGGTCTTGCCGCAGGGATTGTCCTGGGTGTAGGGATTGCCCTTCTCCAGCAGAAGACAGGATTTGTCAGGATGCCCGGAAACTATCTTGTGGACGCCTATCCCGTGGTCCTGAAGGCGGCCGACGTCGCGCTTACCGCAGCCGCCGTGGCGCTGACGGGCTTCCTTATTTCACTTGCGGCGCTGAAGGGCGCACTCCGTAAGGAATGAGAAAAGGGCGTCACGACATCGCGGACGCCCTTTGTTCTATTGTACCCAAACTCTCTGAAAATATCGTTGTACGGCACTGCACAAAAAACACAAAAGGAGACCGTCCTTTCGGCCAGTCTCCTTGTACGAATCCGTTGCAGGATTAGAATTTGTCTTCCGATGACACGGTGAGCTTCCTGCGACCGTGCGCGCGGCGCGCTGCGAGTACACGACGTCCGTTGGGAGTGCTCATACGCTCGCGGAATCCGTGTTTGTTGATTCTCTTACGCCTTGAAGGTTGGAATGTTCTTTTCATATCTTGTTATTTTTGAGTCGAATTGGGAGTGCAAAGGTAATTTTTTCCAATCTCAATTACAAATTTTTCTGCATAATAATCGTCATCGAGCCAGTCTGAAATCTTCCAAGTGCGGACAAGTGAGGGATTTACCCTGCATTTTGCCACCAGGGAGGAAATTTCCCCGTTGACGTCACCACCTTTCAAATACAGGACACTGCAGCGGAACTTGTTCCTTACCCAGGGATAGAAATTGTCCAGGGAGGTAACAGCTCGGGACACCACATAGTCATAACTGTCGGGAAGAGACTCCGCCCTGCAGTTCACGCATTCCACGTTTTTCAGTCCCAGGGCGTCGCATACGGACCGGGCCACCCTGATTTTTTTCGCTATGCTGTCGCATAGCGTGAATCTGACATCGGGCATCACCATAGCCAGGGGTATTCCGGGGAATCCCCCTCCCGTACCCAGGTCCAGCACGCTCGTTCCCTGCGGAAGAACGGCTCCCTGCCTTTCCAGGTATTCCGCTATGGCCAGGGAATGGAGGATATGATGCTCGTACAGATTGTCGATATCCTTGCGCGACACCACGTTTATCCTTGAGTTCCAGTCCGCCCACAGTTCCACGGCGCGGGCGAAATATGTCCTGTCAAATTCAGTTTTCATCCTTCATCCTGTCAATCAAGGCCTTTGCCCTGCGTATCCTGGTTCTTACCGTATTGAGTTCCATATCCAGTTCCTCGGCAATCTCCTTGTACCTGAGGCCGTCCACAAGTCTTTTTTCCGCCACGTCACGGTACAGTTCCGGAAGGCCGGATATGTAATCCCTGGTCCGGGCTTCGTCTTCATCCCTGATGATGCTTTCCAAGGGAGTGTCAATCTCGTCGGGAAGGGTCTCCAGGACATTCTGCTGCCCTACTCCGTCATCCAGGGAGACATATTGCCTGCGCTTGCGGTTCTCCTGGTCAAGGAGGTCTATCGCCGTATTGTGGGCGATGGTCTTCAGCCAGGTTGCAAACTGGCTCTTGGACGGGTCGTATGCTCCTATCTGCCTGAACGCCTTTTCAAAGCTCTTGGAGCAGATGTCGTCAACATAGAACTCATCCATCCTGCGGAACGTCCCCCGCAGATAGTTTCTGAGTGAATCGATGTGTGTGTCCCACAATTGGGTGAAGGCAGCGCCGTCTCCTATGATGGCGAGCCTTACAAGTTCATCAATGGGCTTCGAGCCAGTTTTTGCCATAATTGCATTCTACAGTCAGGGGTACTGAAATTTCCGTTACGCCCTCCATTTCCTCCACAAGAATGTCGCGGACCCGGTCAATCTCATTTTCAGGTACCTCCAGCAGGAGTTCGTCGTGAATCTGAAGGACCATCTTCGCCTCCAGGCCTTCTTCCCGGAGCCGGCGGTCCACCGCTGTCATCGCCATCTTGATTATGTCGGCCGCCGTCCCCTGTATCGGGGCGTTCACGGCATTCCGTTCCGCAAAGGCGCGGACCTGCGCGTTGGGCGATTCCAGGTCCGGGAGATAACGCCGCCTCCCGAACATAGTCCGGACATAGCCGTCCTTGCGGGCCCTGTCAAGGGTACTGTCAATGAACCCGCGTATGCTGGGGAAGGATTGGAAATATTCTTCTATGATTTTCTTGGCCTCCTGTCTCGGGCAGGACAGTCTCTGCGCAAGTCCGAAAGCCGAAATGCCGTACATAATCCCGAAGTTGGCGGTCTTCGCCACCCTCCTCTCGTCGGAAGTCACCCCGCCCACGTCCTTGTGGAATATCCTGGCCGCCGTGGCCGCGTGGACATCGGTCCCCTTGCGGAAGGCTTCCGTCATATGAGCGTCGCCGCACAGGTGAGCCATTATCCTCAACTCTATCTGGGAGTAGTCCGCCGACATCATAACCCAGCCTTCCTTCTGCGGGACGAAGGCCTTGCGAATCTCCCTGCCCTCATCGCTGCGCACCGGTATGTTCTGGAGGTTGGGATTGGAACTGCTCAGCCTGCCGGTCGCCGTCAGTGTCTGGTTGAAGGTGGTGTGCACACGGCCGTCCACGGGACTTACGAACGAAGGAAGAGGCTCGATGTAGGTTGACAGCAGTTTGCGAAGTCCCCTGTAATCCAGTATCGCATTTATTATAGGACTCCTGTCCGAAAGGTCGGACAGGGTCTGCTCGTCCGTAGGCCAGTTTCCGTTCTTGGGTTTGCGGGCGCCGGGGCTGAGCCTGAGTTTCTCGAAAATGACCTCGCCGACCTGCTTGGGAGAAGACACGTTCAGGTCCGGGACGCCTGCAAGACGCCTGACCTCCGCTTCCTTGGAAAGCATCTTCGCCCTCAGTTCTCCGGTGAATTCGGAAAGAGGGCCCAGGTCTATCCTGACTCCCGTCTGCTCCATTCCTGCAAGCACGGCGGAAAGAGGAGCTTCCACATTGTCATAAAGTCCCGCCACCCCGTCGGTTTCCAGTTCCGCGCGGAGCTTGTCGCAAAGAGGCAGGACCGCAGCCACACGCCTGAACGCAGGAGAGTCAAGCTCGCGGGAATCTTCGTCGAACAGGGAAAGGCTCTCCTGCTGTCCGCCGTTTTCAAGTTCCACGCCCAGATATGACCGGCACAGACTGTCAATCTTGTGACTGCTCTCCGGATTCAGAAGATAATGCATAAGTTCAGGGTCCCGCAGATCTCCCCGCAGGACTATATTCATAGACTTGAGCCTGTTCATTACGGATTTGAGCCCGCATCCCGCTTTCGCCACGCTCCCGTCCTCGAGTATCTCCTTCCATTGCTCCGGCGTACCCTTGCAAACCTTCGCGGGGAGGTCAGGGGATTGAGGCGCCACCGCAAGATACAGCCCGTCTTCCGACAGTTCCAGCGCCACGGCGCCTGCGCCAATCACGTCCTCCCGGACAAGGCCTTCGCTGAAGGAAATTTCCCTTGCGGCAGATGGCGCCACAACCGGGGCAGACGCCTTGAAACTGAGCTTGCGCTTAAGTGAACCGAACTCATACAGGTCGAACAGGGCCTCAAGTTCCGGCCCCGGATTGATATCCAGCCTCAAATCCTCTGCACGGACGTCCAGACTGACGTCAGTCCTGATGGTGACCAGCTCCTTGCTCAGTCCTATGTGACCTTCCGCGGCCCTGAACTGTTCCGCCTGCCTCGGCGTGAGTTCATCCAGATGACTGTATATTCCTTCAACGCTGTGATACTTCCCCAGCAGTTTGGAAGCCCCCACAGGGCCCACTCCGGCCACTCCGGGCACGTTGTCCGCGGCATCTCCGCAAATCGCCAGTATGTCAACCACCTGCGCGGCGTTCTCTATCCCCCACTTGAGGGTCACCTCTTCCGGGCCCAGAATCTCGTTCTCCCCCGCCTTTCCCGGCCTGCACTGCCTGATTCTGCCGTCCACCAGTTGCCCGTAATCCTTGTCCGGAGTCACCATAAAGACGTCGAAGCCTTCTGCGGCGAACCGTTTTGCGGCTGAGCCGATTACGTCGTCGGCCTCGAAGTCGGGGACCATCAGCACGGGGATGTTCATCGCCCTGACTATGGCCGTCAGAGGCTCCAGGGCGTCAATGACCAGACGCGGAGTTTCAGCCCTGTTGGCCTTGTATTCCGGATACAGCCTGTTGCGGAAGGTTCCCCCGGGAGGGTCGAAACTTACAGCCAGATGCGTAGGTTTCTCTCTGTCAATGAGTTCCAGCAGATATTTGGTAAACCCGAACAGAATGGAAGTGTCCACTCCCTTGCTGTTTACCATAGGCCTGCCCAGAAAGGCATAGTACATCTTGAATATGAGCGCGTGCCCGTCGATGAGGAAAAGTTTCATAAACACAAATATGAAACTTTTTTTGAAACTCTCAAAGTATTATATTTGTGACATATTCCGAAACCTGATATGACAGACGAACAATATATGAAAGAGGCCCTGCGCGAGGCCGCGCTGGCTCGTGACGAGGGCGAAATCCCCATCGGGGCGGTGATAGAGTGCAGGGGGAACATCATAGCGCGGGGACACAATATGACCGAAAGGTTGAATGACCCCAGCGCACACGCAGAGATGATAGCACTTACCGCGGCGACCGAGGCCCTTGGCGGCAAGTATCTTACTGGATGCACGCTCTATGTAACTGTGGAGCCCTGTCCTATGTGCGCGGCGGCCCTGAACTGGGCCCAGATAAGCAGGGTGGTATGGGGAGCGGACGACCCGAAGCGCGGGTTCTCCCTGTTCAAGGCGGAGCCTGAAGTACCCGGCGGCCCTGCCCGCGGTCTTCTTCACCCGAAAACGGAAACAGCCTCGGGCATCCTTTCCGAAGACTGCTCCGAGCTTGTGACTGAATTCTTCCGCCACCGGCGGTGAATGTCTGCGAATTGACAAAATTTTCCTATCTTTGCAGCGCTATTGAGATATGGTGTAATGGTAGCACTACAGATTTTGGTTCTGCCAGTTTGGGTTCGAGTCCCGATATCTCAACCAAAGAATGCCTAAAGAAGTATCTTCAATTGAAAATACCGGACATATCGTCTGGATGGACGTTGTCCGTGTAGTTGCCCTGTATATGCTTGTTGCCTGCCACTGCGCAACCCAATTCAGTTGGTCGGTGGACTGGGCGCCGAATCCCGAGCAGTTGTCATTCTGGGGCTCGCTCTGGGGCAGTATGTTACGTCCTGTCCCCATCTTTGTAATGCTTACGGGGGCCTTGCTCCTTCCGGTGAAAACGAGCGCATCCGCATTCTATAAGAAAAGAATCACAAGAGTCGTAGCCCCGTTCTTCATCTGGACGGTGCTGTACTGCTTCTATCCCCTGGTCACCAAGGCCTTGGGGATGGAGAGGGAAATGCTTTTCAGCCTTTTCCCTTATGCTGTCCGCGACTTTTATGACGCGCCCCTGAAGACCGCGTTCGATTCGTTGGCACATATTCCCTTGAACTTCAACACCATCAACCTCCATCTCTGGTATGTCTACCTGCTTGTGGGGCTGTATCTGTATTTGCCGATTTTCTCAAGCTGGGTGGAAAAAGCTTCAGACCGGGAAAAGCGCTTCTTCCTCGGACTTTGGGCTGTGACCCTGCTGTTGCCCTACTATAATATGTTCTGCAACACATATATCTGGGGCTCCTGCACCTGGAACATGCACTTTCACGCCTTGTATTACTTTGCGGGATGGAACGGCTACCTGTTGCTCGGGCATTACCTACGGAACCACAACTGGGAAACGCGCAAAGTGCTTTGTATTTGCATCCCAATGTTGATAGCGGGGTATTTCATAACTTATCTCGGACACAACTGGACCCTGTCCATCCCGTCCCACAGCGAAGAGATGTTCGAACTGTTCTGGACCAACAACAGTCTCAGCGTTATGATGATGGATGTTTCCATCTTCCTGATATGCAAATGCGCCGTGGTAAACAACGGGAAGGTGAAACGTGTTCTTGCCAATTCCACGCTTTGCTGTTTCGGAATATATATGGTGCATTTCTTTTTCGTCGGGCCTATTGTCAACACCTGTATGAAAATCATGCACATCGGGTTTGTGATTCCAGTGTCCGCTGTTGTCACGCTGGCCGTTTCCTGGGCTTTTGTGGCAATTGCATATCGCATCATCGGCCCCAAGGCCAGATGGATTTTCGGATAGTCCCCTGATACGGGTTCAAGATTCGAGCCGGATACACGGAAAATGCCCGGAAGTCGCAGAATGACTTCCGGGCATTTGCCTGCATTCAGACCTGTGACTACAGCGTCCTCTTAATTTCGACAATCTGGAACGCTTCAATCACATCGCCTTCCTTGACATCGTTGTAGCCCGCGATGCTCATACCGCACTCCTTGCCTGCAACGACCTCCTTGGCGGCATCCTTGCCAATCTGCAGCGAACCGAGTTCACCCGTGTAGATGACTATTCCGTCGCGTATCAGACGCACGCTGGCCTTCTGGGTCATCTTGCCGTCGCGTACTATACATCCCGCGATGGTGCCCACCTTGCTTATCCTGAAGGTCTGCTTGATTTCGGCAGTTCCGGTGACTTCCTCCTTCTTCTCAGGCTCGAGCATACCCTCGATACCGTCCTTGACCTCGTTGAT
>JAKSKF010000012.1 GCA_024401825.1 Bacteroidales bacterium | reverse complement strand
AGAAAATCAATATTTCCAACGCGGAATACAGCACAATAATGAGGTTGAGAAATGCCTTAAACTGCGCTTGATTCCATAATACTGACATTTTAAGACATAATCTAAATACACCGACAACAGCATACTTGTGTTCATCCGCGCCCGCGGAGACGAAGTCGGAGCGGCAATGCCCCTGAAAGGGGCCGGCCAGGGGCCGGGGGTTGAGAAGGCAAGAGAATCAAACCACCGTTCAGAGACCTGCTCAATTACACACATTTCGGTTCTCTGCCCTTAGAAAAAAGGCCGGTCGGGGAAAAACCCGGCCGGCCGATTTGTAAAACAGTCTCAACCGAACTATTTGGCAGGTATGGTTATCTTCTGGAGAAGACCCTGTGAGCCGTCTGCTGAGTAAACGATGAGAGCGTCACCCTTCTGTTCAAACAATAAGCAAGACGATTGGTGAGGGTCTGACATAAATGAACCCTCACGGCCGTCAGCAAGAATCTCGACGGTTGTGATGGGGGTCATCGCAGTTGCGTCGAATACTGTCAGCACCGAAGGCATACCCCACTGAGGGAAGTAAGCCATATTGTTGATGGCTACAACAGGTTTGCTTCCCCAGACACCGGCCTTGATGCTGGTTACGCCATTTGCCCAGTCTCCTATAGTTGCAAGAGGTGTGGATACGCCTCCTGCTATATGCCGAAGAGTATATGTCCCGTCATAACCGTCATAGAGGAATCCGTCGGCCGCGCTTGTTCCGAAAGGAACGAATGCCACATTGTTGGAAGCCCAGATTGTACTTCCGGTTGGAATTTCAATGAGTTCACGCTGGCTGACCTGACCGTTCTCGATTTCCCAATATGCCCCTTGTGCGGAAATTCCGCCATCCACCTGTCCTGTAAAGAAGGCTGTTACGACACCGTCGTCCAGGACATTGCCGCTTGCCGCAAAGTGGCCATATCCGTATCCGTAGTAATCAAAGTATGAGCTGAAGAGGATGACAGGCTCTACGGACTCGAGTGAAATTCCGGCAGGAATCACAAAGACGTCAAACTGTTCAAGGTAAGAAGCTTTGGTAACTGCAAGCAAGTTGCCGGCATCATCGTTGAAGATTTCTGCTATCTCTATGTCTTCGCCCGCCTTTGTCGATTCGACAATGATTTGCCAATCATCGATACCCGTTATTTCTCCGGTCGAAGGATTGAAGAATACAGGGAAGTTGACACCGTCAAAAAGCAAATAGAAGTCTGAGAGCTTTGCCATTGAAAGCTGAGTACCGGTCTTAAACTGTTCGGGAAGAGCAGTCTCCCAATTTACGGTGGTATAGCCTACCTGATGGAAGTAAACCCTTACCTCGTGGTCCTTGGTCTCTCCCGTGGGCTCGCCATCCTCGCCTTCGACAGGGTCCTGGATTGCAGGAACGGTGAACTTGACATATGACGTGCGCGCGTCATAGTTCTCATTGGCACCGATGACAACCTTCAGGCTCTTTTTGTCCGGTGCAAGTGTAGCGCTCTGCCAAGGGAATGAACCGTCTGAATAATCCTTTACGGTAAACTCAACGTTGGTGGTTATGTTCACTGTAAACTCGCCTCCGTCCTTTGTTACATCGAAATCATAATTGTCAACCTCGAACTTGGGCTCGAATGCAGCCTGCTTGATGGTGACGGTCTCTTCCTTGCCTGCTCCCTTGATGGTGACAGTTCCCTCGCGGGCTTCACCCTCGTTGGCGGCAACTGCAACCTCGAAAGTCTTTTCAACCAGACCCTTGGTACCCTCGGCAATGGTGAGCCAGTCATTGTTTGCGGTAGCCGTGACGGTTACGTTTGCAAGAACCTTCACGCTGACTGTAGAAGCCTCACAGGGAGCCTCATACTCGGTGACATTTACAACCATCCCGTCTTTCTGAAGCTGGGTGAAGACGACGGTGGCGCTGGCTGACTGGGCCTTGATTGTGAGTTTTGACACAACAGGGTCGTTGGTAGTGTTGTCAGTCGCCGTAACCTTGACGGAAGCCGAACCCGCATCGCCTGACTTGGGAGATACGGTCCAGTTTGCATTGTCCAGGGATACTGTCCAGGGGACGTTCGAAGTGAAGGTCACTGTGAACTGCCCGCCTTCGGTGGGAACGCCCACTTCAGCCTCGCTGGTAAGAGTGACAGCAGGAGTAACGGGGTCCTGCTTCTGCTGGCAAGCCGTTGCAAGAAGAGCAACGGATGCGGTCATCAAAAAAAGAAACTTTTTCATAATAAATAGAAATTGGTAATAAAGTGTTATTTGACTGTTTTCAGATATTCGTCGATTCCTGTCTTGAAATTGCTCCAGTAGTCATACATACGGATGTGGCAGAGGTCGAAGACAAAGTATCCGTCACAGGAGTTGATACAGGCGTCTATGGTCTTGGGGATAAGCGCGCCCTGACCGCCTGACTCGAAGCCGGAGGCATTGCCTATGTCGGGACCGCCGCTGACCTCAACCTTGTTTCCTATCTTCTGCTTTCCGAGTTTCGCAAAGCCCTGCATAGACCATTCGCCGTTGCCATAGATGTTCTTGGTGCCGGCATAACATCCTAACATCATAAAGTCACAATGGTCCGCGAAACCGTATCCGGAGTAGTCGGCGTCAGCCCAGGAATAACTGTTGCGGGCATTGTAATCCGGACTCGCCCAGTTGACTCCTGATGGATAGTAGTCGGCGTACCAGGCGCCCACATAGCATCCGAACCGGGTGTCGGCGGATATGGAATGCACCTTCAGGGAAGCCTTCTCCACAAAGTCGTGGATGGTTTTCACCCTGAAGCTCATCCAGGATTTCTGCGTAGCGCTCAAAGTCCTTGGAAGGGCTTCAGTGCCGGGGGCGAACACGTCGGAAGGCCAGTTGTCCAGAGTCCTGCCGATGTAAGCCTCGAAGGCCTTGCGGGACTCTTCGGAAAAATCGCTTCCCAAGCCCGTGTCGTCGTAACGGCAGCGGTCGAGAATTATTCCGTCCGGCTTGTAGGCGGCAAGTTCACCGATGAGACTGAGCATAAACTCCCGGACATCGGCGTTGGCAGGATTCATAAACACCGTCCCCTGCACTCCGTCATAGAAAGAACTCTGAAGGCCGTCCGCCGTATTCACTACCGTAGCCCATTTTGCGGGGACTTCTCCAGTGAAGACAGGGCCCACGCTCTTGTTTCCGTAGCTGTATCCGCATACAAAGGTGTTGATAGCGGCATTGACCCTGAGGCCCGCCTTGTGTCCGTATTCAATGAAGGCCTGCAGGAAGTCAAAGGTCTCTGTCCTGTTGACGAACTTGTACTGTCCGTCCACCCAGGCCGCCAGTTTTGTGGCTGCAGGGCAGATGTCTGACTTGAAAAGCACGGTGCCTTCCGTAGGACGCACGTCCACAATCACGTCAGTGAAGCCCATCGCCTTGATTTTGAGAAGGTCCTGCTCAATCTGGCTCTCGCTGTTGGCGTAGTACCTGAAATTCGCTGACGCATCTATCCACACATAGCGGGGCTTTCCCTTGAACTGAGGCTCCGGCTCTTCCGGCTCGTCCGGGCCCGGTGGAGGTGTCGGGATGGTATCCGGCTTGGGCTCCGGGTCAACCCAGGGCCAGTCGGGTGTGCCCTGCTGAGGTTTCTGGCAGGACATTCCCGAAAAAGCCAGGGAAACGGCAAGAAAAGCCGCAAATATTCTGTAAGCTGTTCTCATCATCTCTTGATACAATCCACAACATAACCGCCGGCGGCCTGTGAGTTGTGGTCATAGAAGTACATATACAGTTTGTACCCGTCTGCCGAAGGACTGAGAATCACGTCTCCAGCGGCGACTCCGTTGGTTCCCTTCTGTGTCCAGGCGAGGTTCTCGTTGGATACGAGCAGAGCCGTCGAGGCAGGGTCGGTGATGTCGAACATATAGAGCATCGGTCCAACCCATTGGGGGAAGTGGCTCACGATAAGGAGAACCATATAGCGGCAATTGTTGAAGCCCTTGGAGTCAAGGCAGTTGGGATTGTAGTTTCCATTGCCCAGTCTTGCAACGATGTTGTCCGCTCCGGCGGCCGTACAGTAATGCAGGAGGTAGTTGCCCTCAGCATCGGCATTGCCGTTGTAATAGTCGTAGAACCAACCGTCCAAACCGGGTTCGACTGATGCGGGAACCACGGTCGCAATATGCACGGGAGCGGGGCCCCAACCTCCGGTGACTGACGCGAAGTCAACCACATCGACGGAAGTCACTGCTCCTCCCTTGACCGTGAGGTAAACGGCCTTGGCGGTCGAAGTCACCGACTCGATGCCTTCGGCGGTGAAAGTAATCACGGCGTTTTTCTCCACATCGCCCATAATCTTCATCCTGTGTCCTATGGGCACGTCAATGGGATTGTCGAACGAGTGGAACAGCACGGGAGCATCCGATACGGAAGAGGTCTTCCAGATGTTCACGGTCTCACGGTTGTCTCCTCCCTGTGCGTACGAAGCGAAGAGGAGGTGCCCGCCCTCGTCATTGGCGATGACATCCGCGGGAGCGGAACCGAGATTCACGAATCCCTTCCTGTCTCCGGAGATTCCGTCGAAATAGACGGGAGCCGAACCGTTGCCGAGGCAAACTATGAGATTGCCCTCGATTGAAGCGAGAGAAATGTAAACGGACTCGTTGTAGGGAGGAAGGCCCATTCTGGTCACGGGGTCAAGATTGAACAGCTTCTCTATGCTGTTGATGTTGATGCCGCTTTCCATCTTCTCCGGAGCTCCTGTCTGAACGGTGTATTCGGCCGTGGTCTTTCCGTCGTGGGCCGTCACCGTAATCTTGACGGGATTGGTGTAGTCCCTGGGCTTGGAAAGGTCCGGAGACACCGTAGCGTGAGGAGACACGGATATGGTGGCCGTACAATGGGAAACGTCATCCCCCGTGGGAAGGACTATGGTCTTCGCCGTCTTGTCTATTACGCCGGACACCTTGGGGTTGTCAAGCGAGAAGGACAGGACTTCACAATCCGCGGACTTCACCCTCTGGCCCGTGATGATAATCTGGCGGCTGTTGCCGAAAGGGTCGGTAAGGGTGAATTTGTGCTCATCCGTAAGGTCCAGCACTCCCAGGGGCGGGTCCAGCTTGAAGTTCGGCTGAAGTTCCGCCTGGACCCTTACGCTGGTCATATATGCCAGGGTCTGGTTCTCTGAACTTGCGGGGAAATAATACGGAATCGGTATCACGAAGTAGTCCTGGCTGTCGTCCTCTATGGTGAGCTTTGCAAGCTCCTGGTCAACGAAGGGACCGAAGGTGAAGATTGCCGTGAGACTGGTCAGGCCCTGCCTGTCGGCGGTGGGCTTCACATACTCGGGCTTGTGGCAGGATGTTGCCACGAGCGCGAGCGTCAGCATAGTAAGTATCGTCTTTTTCATAACTATTTCCATTCATCGTATTGGTTCACGAGCGAATTGGAATTCAACTCGCTTTCGGGCATAGGGAACTGATAGAGCTTAGGTGAGTAAGTTCTATCCTTTTCGTCCACTGAGACATATGAATAGGTGAAAGTGTCCCCGCTCTTCTCTATCTTCAGGCCGTGCTGCTGATAGGAAGCGAGTCCCTCGGGATAATCCCGGTCGGAGACCTGCCAGCGGCGGAGGTCCCAATAGCGGAGGCCTTCGAACGCAAGTTCAACCTTGCGCTCCTGTACGATTGCCTTCCACAGGTCATTTCCGCTCTTGTCCACGTAGGGAAGACCTACGCGGGCCCTGATTTTGCGAAGGATGGCGTTGGCCTCCGCCTCGTTTGCGGGAGAGCCCTTCACATAGGCTTCCGCCGCGTTGAGGAGTACCTCAGCGTAGCGCAGGAACACGAAGTTCTGGCTTGAAGACGAGATGCTGACATCGTAACTCTCGTCGACAAGCTTGCGAAGATAATATCCGGTGACTGTCTTGCCCTTGGGTTCCTTCTCTGTCTTCCAGACCGCCCAGCCGTCCGTTCCGCCTACATAAGGCTCGATTTTACGGCCCTTCCACTCGGCTCCGTTGTAGAGTATGGTGGCCTGGAAACGGGGCTCAAGAAGCGCATATGGGGGGGTCTTGACCGTACCGGAAGGGTTATGCCATTCCGTCCAGTCAGGGAAACCTCCCGACACGGCGTATTCGTAACTCTCCACGAGTTCCTGGGTGGGGACTCCGTATGCGCCGCCCTTGCTTTCTATCAGGGTGTAGTCTCCTCCCGGGGTGTAGTAGTAGTTGAAACTGTGAACAATGTCGTTGGCATAGTCGAAAGTGTACTGGAGTATGGTCTCCCTGTTGCCGTTCTGAAGAGACTTCGAGATGGCGTCGGAGTAGTTTTCCTCCAGCTCATAGCCGAGTTCCTTGACCTGTTGGGCTGCGGCCGTCACCTTGTCGTAGCGCTTGGCGTAAAGCATCGCCCTGGTGATGAATCCGCAGGCTATTCCCTTGTTGAGACGGCCTTTCGCGTTTGCCGCGACGGGAAGGTTCTGAGCCGCGAAATCAAGGTCGTTCCAGATGAAGTCCCAGGCTTCCTCCTCGCTTGACAGGGCCTTGTCCTTGACAATGGCGGACAGGTCCTCGTCATAGATTATGACGGACTTGTACCTTTTGACAAGTTCGAAGTAAAGGTAGGCGCGCATGAATCGGATTTCTCCTTCCAAGCGGGTCTTGTCCCCGGAGCTCATCTCTCCATAGGCGTGGAGGTAGTTCAGGGCCTCGTTGGTCTGGCGGATTGCGGTGTAGAGCGTTCCCCAGCATCCCAGATAGGAATCGACGTAGGAGGCCTTGATGACCTGTCCGCCGTATGCCATCTCCGACGGGATGTAGCAAAGCGCGTTGTAGTTGTATGAAGTGTATTTCATCTCGTCCGTCAGGGACTCGGTAAGTCCTATGACGGTAGGGCTGGAATTGATGTCCCAGATGTAAGAGTACAGATAGTTGATGTTGTACTCTGCGGCTTCTGTCGTGTTCCAGATGGTCTTTGCGGAAACCCTGTCCCTGGGAGTCATATCCAGGAACTTGTTGCAGGAAACGAGCGCAATGACCGAAACAGCCAATATTACTGTATATTTTTTCATATCCGTTCCTCCTTAGAATGTAAGTGTAATACCGCCCATAAGCAATCTCTGCTGGGGATAATAACCGTTGTTGACTCCCGGAGATTCAGGGTCCACGCCTGCGGGAAGTCCCGAGATGGTAAAGAGGTTCTGACCTTCCACAAAGATACGGAAAGCGTCTATTCCGGCTTTATGGGTCCAGGTCTGGGGAAGGGTGTAACCCAACTGGGCGGTCTTCAGGCGCAGGTACTTGCCGTCACGAATCCAGAAGGTGCTGCTCAGGCCGTTGTCTCCGCCGTGGCTCGTGGTGCTCAGGGTCAGGCGGGGGAAGGTTCCATTGGGGTTGTATTCGCTGTATGCGTTCTCCACGAGGAACAGAGGAGAGTTTCCTCCCTCCTTGAAGGTCTGTGTCCAGATGGTGTTGTCGTCATAACCGTTGTAGTAGGTACCGGTCATAGAGATGTCGAAGAGGGCTCCTCCGGTGAACTGGGCGTTGAAGTCTATTCCGTTCCAGGCTATGTTGAGGTTCAGACCGAAGGTCAGCTGGGGACGGTTGCTGCGTCCGAAGAATCCCTTGTCGTCCTCATCGATTTTTCCGTCACCGTTGAGGTCCTTGTACTTTATGTCCCCGACGTTGGGACGGGTTCCGAACCAGGCGCTGTTGTCTATCTCGTCCTCGCTCCGGAACAGGCCGTCAGCCTGCCAGCAGAGTATGCTTCCGTACCGGGTGCCCACCACCTTGCGGTAATCCACGATATTGGGTTCGTCGTTGTAAACGAGCCAGCGGGTGTGCGAGTAGGTGAGGCTTCCGGTTATGTCATAGTAGAAAGGCTTGCCTCCCAGGTCAACGTGATTGCGGTGGCTTACCATAATGTCTATACCCTTGGCGTCGATGGCGTTCTTGTTGACCCAGGTGGGATAGTAGCCGCCCATCGAACTGGGGAATCCGGTGCTCTGGTAGGTGAGCATATCGTAGGTGTAGTTGTAGAACCCGTCGACTTCCAGTCCCAGAAGGCCGTTCCACATCGTCATATCGAAACCGGCGTTCCAGCTGAGGGTTTTCTCCCAGGTGAGGTCCGTGTTGGGAATTCCTGAGGTGTAGTAGGCGGGAACAATCAGAGTCGAACCGTCCAGAAGGCCGTAGGCAATCTTGGAGCCGTACTGGCTGTAGGTGCTGAGGAACATATACTCGCTGACGCTGTCATTTCCGAGCAGACCCACGCTGGCCCTGAGCTTGAGGTCGTTGATGGGCTTGACGTCCTGCATCCAGTCCTCCTTGGACATTCTCCAACCTATTGAGGCGGAGGGGAAGAAGCCCCAGCGGGTTCCGGTCATTCCTGCGAACTTGTAGGAACCGTCATAGCGGCCCGTGAACTCGGCAAGGTATTTCTCGTCATAGTCGTACTTTGCCCTGAACACGTAACCCGCGCTGCGGGATGCGCTGCTCCAACCGGAGACGGGACTCGTAGTGGGAACACCGTTGCTCAGTTCCGGAAGAGACGCGAAGGGAAGGTTCTTGACGTATGCGGCAAGGCTGTTGCCTTCGTACTGGCGTACTTCCACAAGCGCGAGGAGGTCGACGTTGTTCTTTCCGAAACTGTTCTGGTAGCCGATGCTTCCCTGTCCCACAAGCTGCATCGAGTAGGTGGAGCCTTCTCCGAGGTTGGTCACGTTGTCGGAAACGTGAGGGTTGTCGGTACGGCTGTTCCATACCCACTGGTCGCCCACCTTGGTGTGGCTGTACATTGCGTAGGGCGTGCTGAGGTTCTTGTTGTAGGAGTTGCCGTAACTGAAGGAACCCGAAGCCTTGATGAACAGCCCCTTGAGGAAGGGGAAGTTGTAGGTGAGGTCAACGTTGGCGGAGAAGTCGAAACTCCTTGTCTTCTTGAATCCCGACTCGTAGATGGAAGCCAGAGGGCTGACCAGATAAGACTGGTTGTTCTGGACGGCGCCGGTATATACTCCGTTGTACTTCTCGGGCAGATAGGGATGCATCTGGATGGTCTGGCGGGATATACTGAACCAGCCGGCCTCCGTGCCTCCGTCCGAATCAGAACCTCCGGAAAGGTATGCGGGAGTGTTGCGGTTGCTGAGCACGCCGCTGACGCCCACCTTGTAGTCGAAGTTCTTTCCAATCTTTCCGTCGATGTTGGTACGGACGTTATATCTGCGGTAGTCGAAGTTGTCTATGTTACCCTTCTGGGACAGGAATCCGAAAGATGTGAAATGACGCGCCTTGTCGTTTCCTCCCTGGAAGGTGAGGTTGTGCTTCTGCGTGACGCCCGTGCCGAACACCTTGTTGATGTAGTCGACGTTGTCCCATCCGTCGGCGGGGTCACCGTTTGTCATCGCGGCTATGTTCTCCTGGGTGAAATAGGGAACATACTGGTCTGAAGAAGCTATTTCTCCGTTGGCCAGCTGGTCCATCATCTGAGCCACGTTGTAGTAGTAGGCGAACTGGGGGCCGTCCATGAACCGGGGGAAGTTGGCGTTCATTGAAACGCCGACCGAACCGTTGTAGGTGATTTTGGTGTCTCCCTTGTCACCTTTCCTGGTGGTGATTATGATTACACCGCCAGCGGCCTTGAGTCCGTAAACCGCGGCCGAGGCTCCATCCTTGAGGACGGATACGCTCTCTATGTCCGCAGGGTCTATGTCGTTGATGTTGTCAACGGGGAAGCCGTCAACCACATACGCCACTCCATAGACCGAACCGCGGATTCTCAGGGATGCCTGGTCCAGACCGGGCTCGCCTGACTCCTGCACTGAGGAGATTCCGGGAAGACGCCCGGCCAGCACCTGTGACACGTTGGTCGAAGGGGCCTTGAGGAGTTCATCTCCCTTGATTGCGGAAACCGCGCTTGTAAGTGAACTTTTCTTCTGGGTACCGTATCCCACAACCACTACGTCATCAAGGAAGAGCTGGTCTTCCGTCAAGACTACGTCGTGGGTCTTGGACCCGTCATAAACGAACGTCGTGCCCGTCAGTCCTATGCAGCTGTATTCAATCACTGCCTTCTTGGGGACTGAAAGACGGTATTTGCCGTCAATGTCGGTGGTGGTTCCGTTGGTGGTTCCCTTGACCAGAACCGTCACACCGGGAATAGGCTCTCCGTTCTCATCTCTGACTGTTCCCGACAATGCGTTCTGCGCAGATGCAACTGTGCATCCGAGAATGAGGGAAAGCAGAATTACGGATAATTTCTTAAGCATATTCGTTGATTATTTGGTTTGTTTCTGATTTTTCATCGCTGTCTGAAGCTCCCCCCAGAGACCGTGCTTGTCCAGGTGGGATATGTCGAACACCATCACTCCCCCGGTTGACTTGAGGGACTGCTCCACCGCGGGAGCGAACTTGCGCATCTCGCCGAGATACTGCTCGACATAGATTGAGCCTACCACGGGAACCACTCCCCGTGTCACTTTCTTTGCGAGTTCGGCTCCGCCTTCCACACTGTAGCAGTAGGTAAGGTCCAGTTTCAGGCCGGCCTCGCCGCTCTGGCCTTTTATGAAACGGGCCCTGTCTATGTCAGACTTGGTGATGTAAGAGTAGTACAGGCCTGTCATATAGATGTCCAGAAGCTCCGCATAACCGGCATTCCTGTATTCCGGAGTCGCCCAGTCGAAATCCACGGACGGGTCATACTCCCTCGAGGCCCAGTTCACCCCGAGTTCGTTGTAGGTCGGATACCAGGCCCCCGTGTAGTCTCCTATCATCAGGTTTGGATTGATGGCCTTGAGCTCGTCGTGGGTCCTTTCCACGAAATCGTGGATAACCATCGCCCGCCATTCGCACCATTTCTTGAAATGCTTGCCGGGACGCCATTTGCTCCTGGTGATTCCCAGGAAGCCCTTCCAACTGATGATGTCCTCGGGGAAGTTCTCCACCCGAACCCCGGCATACTGCTCGAACTGCCGCCGGGACAGGTCGCTGAAATCGGAGGTTATGCCGTCGTATCTGATTCTGTCGAAGATGAGGCCGTCGCAGGACGGATATTTGCGGACGAACTCCTTCAGGATGTCCAGTTCATACTGCTGTACCTCCGGATTGGAGGGATTGAGCATTCCGTTGTAGTTCTTCTTGTTGCGGCTGATGGGGACAAGTTTCCCCTTGATGTAGCAGATGCTCTGCCAGGAGGCGTGGTCTGTGTAGATGATGCCCCGGTTCATGAAATTGTGCCCGCCGCAGAACACGTTCAGGCTGGCGAAGACCTTGAGTCCGAGTTCGTGTCCGTACTGCAGGAAATAACCCATCATATCGTAGTCCACAGGGCGGGAAACACCCTCGAACGGACTCATATAAGGCGCTATCCCGCTTTGATACAGCACTTCCCCCATAATGGACTTGACGTCAACCACAACATTGTCAAAGCCCAGGTCCCTGACCTTCACCAGATAGTTCCTGATGTTGTCGGGATTGCTCAGGGTCTTGTAGTTCGCCTCGCAGTCAAACCACATATAGTTGTTGTTGGCCCTTGCCACAGAACCTGCCGCAACAGCCGCCAACAATGCCAATGTCAACGCGAGTCTTTTCATTATGCCAGTGTTTCAAGTATCTGCCAAATCTGATAGAGGCCTCTGGGAACGTGGAAGCATCCTTTCCACTTGCCTCCCTTGAGCGGAAGCAGGACTTCTCCCCTGCGGTTCAGATAACCGTACCACTCAGGATACTCCTTGTCCTTGAAATTCTTCCACAGGTAGTCGTTGAGTTTCTCGAACCACTCCAGGCACTTTTCGTTGCCCGTAAGCTGGTAGCCCTTTATCATCGCTATGCTGGATTCGATGTGCACCCACCACAGTTTCTGGTCCCACTCGAGCTCCTGGGTGGGACAGCCCTTGCGGTCCATAAAGTAGAATATTCCGCCGTACTGCTTGTCCCAACCGTATTCTATGACGCTCAATGAAATCTGAACCGCCTTTTCTATCAGCGCCTTGTCATTTCTGCGGATACCTATGTTCATAAGGAACCACATCGCCTCGAGGTCGTGACCGGGATTGACCCTGCGGCCCTCGAAGCAGTCGAGAAGGCTTCCGTCCGGCGCCAGATTTTCCAGAATCACACCCAGGTCGGGCTGATAGAACACATCCACAATCTCGTGGACGCTCTCGTCTATAGTCTTCTCTATGAGGGCGGGGTCATTGATTATGTCCTCCACCTCAAGAGCCATATTGCAGATAATCATAGGCAGGGCGAAATCCTTCATCGGACGGGTTCCCGGGACTATCTTGCACCACTTTCCCTTGGGATTGGAGCGGCGCGCCAGAATCCGTTCGAAGGTTTTCCTCGCTATTTCGGCATATTCCCCGCTTCCGGTCGCCTTTGCAAGCTGGGCGAACGCCATACAGGCGAAGGTGTTGGAGAAGATGTTGTAGGGATAGACGATGGGCTTTCCTTCCCTTGTGACGGAGAAGTAGAAGTCATAATTCCCGTCGTGGCCGTACTTCTTCAGGAATTCCGCTCCCTGAACCGCCGCGTCAAGCCACTCCCGCTTCTTTTCAAGGGAGTTGTAGAGCATGGCGAACATCCAGACCTCACGGCCCTGGAGCCATATGAATTTGTCCGTATCGAACACGCTTCCGTCCCTTTGCAGGCAGGAGAAATATCCGCCGTACTGCTTGTCCTGCGACTTTTCAAGCCAGAAAGGGAGCACGTTGTTCAGAAGTTCGTCCCTGTATTGGGACGCGAGTTTCTTGAAATCCAAGTTTGCCATTGTATATACAGATTTTAGTACTGTTCGATTTTCGTAAGATAGTAATCTTTATTTTTAAATCCCTTTTATTAAAGGCGCTTTATTATCCGTTATTGCCCACTATACTGATTATCTGATAGTTATGCCAATGTTTAAGACACCCTCATCACTAAATCATTTTAAAATTATTTACACATTGTATTGGGTTTTATTATAAATTACTTTAATTTTGTACCAAACGGAGGATTGATGTTGAAACGGCAAATAATCAGACAGTTGTGCCAGAACGGCAGTATGTCCATCGCAGACATCGCATCCGCCGTCAATGCCAGCGTTCCCACCACCACCAAGTATCTCTCGCTCCTGGAGGCCTCCGGCTGGGTTGTCGGTTGCGGGCGGAGCGGACCGGGTCACGGACGCAGGCCCAAACTGTACGACATCCGCAGCGGAGGGGCTTATTTTCTGGGCGTCGACCCCAAGCACGGTTCCCTGTCCCTGGCCCTGATGGACCTTTCAGGCAGGACCGTCGCCGAAAAGGAGGAAAAGATAATTTTCGAGAACACTCCTGAAATGATGGAAACCATCTGCCTGAAATGCGAGGATTTCATCGACGGGACGTCCGTTTCCAGAGACAGCGTCCGCTGCGCCGCCTTCAACATTTCAGGGCGGGTGGACCACCGTACGGGAAGGAGTCACACCATATTCAACTTCGAGAACAACGAGGAGCCCCTGAGCGACATACTCTCCCACCGCCTGGGGTTCAAGGTCCTGATAGACAACGACACCCGCCTAATGTCCTACGGCGAGCTCTGCCGGAAGGAAGGATACGGACTGCGCAATTTCCTCTTTGTCAACGTAGGTTGGGGAATAGGTCTGAGCATCATCATCGACGGCAAGGTTTACTACGGGACCAACGGGTTCAGCGGCGAGTTCGGGCACACCTCAATCTATGACAACGAGATTATGTGCCACTGCGGGAAGAAGGGATGCCTGGAGACGGAGGTGTCCGGGCGGGCTATATGCTCGCGTCTGAGGGACAGGATAGGGAAAGGGGAATCCTCCATCCTGAGGGACAGGATTCTGAAAGGGACGGAGATAGATGAGTACGATGTGATTGACGCTGCGATGAGGGACGATATGCTCTCCATCGAGGTCATCGAGCGCGCAGGGTCCGAACTCGGCAGGCAGATTGCCAACCTCATCAACCTGTTCAACCCGGAAGCGGTGATTATCGGAGGCAGTCTGCAGGCCGCGGGCGACATTTTCGTCTCTCCCCTGAAACTGTCCGTCCGCCGATATTCGCTGAGGCTGATTTCCCAGAACGTGACAATAAAGACGTCCGCCCTCGGGGAAAAGGGCGGATGTACAGGAGCCTGCCTGAAAGCCAGGGATGAGACGCTAAAGGTCCTCGGGGACGAGACCCTTGATTAAGTCCCAGAGATTGGGGGCCATATAAATCCCGAAGAATTCCACACCGGCCGAACCGTGCGAAGTCTTTTCCAAATCGGTAAAAGAGCAGGACCATTTTCTGCTCATTTCCTTCGCCCTGTCATAATCCATCACTTCGTCCGTCCTGGACTGGTAAATCTTGATTTTCCGCGCATTTTTCGGAGTCAGGTCGGCAACCGAATTCCGGGCTGCCGCATCAATCAGACGGAGAATTTCAGGGTTGTGATTGTATTCAGGGAGGAAGAAATCCGGATGAAGAACCTTCTTGGTGTCAGACCCGAGACGATTGTGCCAGGAACTGATTTGAGTATTGTCGAACAGCGCGAAGGCGCCGCTGTCAAAAACGTTCCGCGCATAAATCTCCCTGAAATCCAGGTTGAGCCTGCAGGCATAATCCATCCCCCTGAAGAATAAAGGAAGGAACTCGATATGCGGATACGGCTTGGAAGGGTCTTCGATAAACCCGCTTACCACGTCTTCAAGTCTGAACGGACACCCTCCTACGCGGACTTCATTGATTTTTGAGGAATATCCGCGATTTTCCAGTTCCACAAGAGTGGAAACGACAGCCGCGCCACCCTGGGAATATCCTATCAGGTCAACGGCAAGGGTGTTTCCCTTTCTGACTCCGCGCTCATCCGCCATAAACTGCATCGCGGCCTCGAACATATCCGCGCAGGTGTTTCCCGTGATGGAGGAGTGCATATAGGGATGCTGCAAATCAGCGGTCCGGCTTATTCCGTATCCCAGATAATCCGCCATAGCCACCACCTGGTTGCCCTCCTTGAAGGCAGCGCACATAAGATATGGCAAATCCGCCTCGGAAGGGGCGTCATCTATGTCCACTGTCTGGTGACAGACATTGAGGACCTTGGTGAAAGTCTTGATTTTGGTGGGGTAGGCCACCAGTCCGGACGCCTCGACCACACATCCGTCCCTGTCCGTCGTGGTGTAGATTATCCTGTGCAGGGAAATTTCCCCGTTCTTCTCAAGAATGCTTACAAGCAGATTCACCGCTATAGTTCCTATTATTCCGCTCGGGATATAGTCCCCGCCGTATTCCAGGACAAGTTTCTTCACCTTATCCTTGTCATACAACTCGGAGGGAGCGGACTCTGCCACAAATTGGCCCGCCTTCGAATAGACCTTGCAGGCGGAGACATAATTTATCTCGTTCCGGGCTACCGTTTGGGAAAGATTGCAGAACTTGGTGAACGTTTTTCCACCGGTGTCTGTCACATATATGGTGAAGCCCTTGGAGAAGTGGACGGGAGGAAGCGTGAAGCAGAACCGGGTGGCAGTTTCGGCAGACCGTCCCAAGGTCACTCCGGAACCGCAGTCCAGAGTCACGCTCTGTCTTGCGTTGCCTTCCATCGTCACTTCGGGAGACTTCCCGTACCCGATGCTCACGCTGGCGGCGCCGGAAAGCTTTTCCCCGTTATTTCCCGTCAGGGTGACGCTGCTGACCGAGATGTCCCCGTAAAGATTCAGCACAAGATATCCGCCTACGTTCCTGAACAGGAAATCATCATCCGACGCATCTTTTGTCACGGCCACCATAGTGTTCGCCCCGGGACCGAAACCGTCGCCGGCGTAGTCCTGAACTGCAGGAAGTTCCAGACTGATGATACCGTCCTCAGATATGGAGATTCCGGAATCGTACGGATATACGGCATAATTCGCATCCAGGGCGACTGCCTTCGTATCTTCCGCGCCGGATTTCTCATTGACGGCAGCCTTCCTGAGCAGACCGCCCCTGTCGCCGGTTTCCCCTGCGAACACATATTCCTGATTTACGCTTTCTCCGGCGAACACGCTCACACGGTCCTGCCCGTTCCAGTAAACGAGCCCGTCCGAGCCCAGGTATGTCCTGGTTTGCGAAGAATCCTTTTCCGCATAAGCATTGAACACCCTCGCCTGAGGGTCAATTTCGATTTCAGGGCCGGTGCGCGGGGTCTCCGCGTTTTCCTTCACACAACCCCACACGGCGGCAAGAGAGAGCAAGGCCGCCAATCCTTTCCTATACTTCATATTATGCAAATATAGGAATTTCCTCACTAAATATGCTGAAAGAGGCCGACCATTTTTTCTGGCCGGCCTCTTGTCGGAAGTCCTGAATCATTATTCAGCGGTCTTCTCTTCTGCGGGCTCTGCGGGAGCCTCAGTTGCAGGAGCTTCGGGAGCGGGAGTCTCAGCTGCGGGAGCCGTCTCCGTTTTCTTGGAGCTGCGCCTTGTCGTCTTCTTTGCGGCGGGCTTTGTAGTGGCAAGAGCCGCCTCGTTGAAGTCAACGAGCTCTATAAGAGCCATTTCTGCCGCATCGCCTGCGCGGAAACCGATGTGAAGAACACGGGTGTATCCGCCGGGACGGTCTGCAATCTTGGGAGCCACTGTACGGAACAGCTCAGACACGGCTTTCTTGTCTTTCAGGTAACTGAAAACAACACGGCGGGAATGAGTTGTATCCTCCTTTGACTTGGTGATAAGAGGCTCGACATAGCTCCTGAGGGCCTTGGCCTTGGCAACCGTAGTGGTGATTCTCTTGTGAAGAATCAGCGAAGATGCCAGATTGGACATAAGCGCCTTGCGGTGTCCGCTCTTCCTTCCAAGATGGTTGAGTGCTTTATTGTGTCTCATCTTTATACGTTCTTTTTCTTGTTTTCAATATTGTACTTGGTAACATCCATTCCGAATGAGAGTTTCATCTTCTCCACCAGAACGTCAATCTCGTTGAGAGACTTTCTGCCGAAGTTGCGGAACTTCATAAGCTCTGAACGGGAATATGAAACCAAATCAGCGAACGTTTCGATATCGGCGGCCTTGAGGCAGTTGTATGCCCTGACTGAAAGGCCCATATCGGAGAGCTTGGTGAGGAGAAGATGTCTCATATGGAGACTTTCCTCGTCAAGTTCCTTGTTGCTGATTTCCGTTGCATTTTCCAGAGACATTTTCTTCTCGTCGGTAAAGAGCTTGAAATGGTAGATAAGTATGTTTGCCGCATCCTGAAGCGCCGCATCGGGTGAGATTGAACCGTCGGTCACAATCTCAAGGGTGAGGGTCTCATAGTCGGTCTTCTGCTCCACACGCCAGGGGCTGACGGTCCAGTTCACCTTGCGGATGGGGGTGTAGATGGCATCGACGGGGATGGTTCCGATGGGAGTGTTCTCATCTCTGAGTTCCTCTGCGGGAACGAATCCGCGGCCCTTGGTGATAACCAGGGTGATGCTTATCTTGACTGAAGGCTCGAGCGAGCAGATGTGCTGTTCAGGATTCAACACCTTGAAAGAAGACAATCCCTTGGAGATATCCTCTGCAGTAAACTCCTGCTTGCCGCTGATAACGATAGTTGCTGTCTCAGAGTCAACGGTCTCAACCATTCTGCGGAAACGCACCTGCTTGAGATTCAAGATGATATCCTGCATCCCCTCGATAACTCCGGGGATAGTCTGGAACTCGTCCTGAACGCCGTCGATTTTAATCTGACTGATAGCATATCCTTCCAAAGAGGCCAGCAAGATGCGACGGAGGGCATTGCCGATTGTCTGTCCGTATCCGGGTTCAAGAGGTCTGAACTCGAAACTGGCTGAAGTTTCGGTCTTGCCTTCGAGCATTAACACCTTGTCAGGTTTCTGAAATGCTAAGATTGCCATATTGATTCTTTTTTGGTGTTAAACACTACTTGGAATAGAGGTCAACTATAAGCTGCTCGTTGATGGATTCGGGAATCTCGGCGCGAACAGGCATATTGAGGAACTTACCGGAAAGAGTCTTTGTGTCGAACTCTATCCAGGAATACCTGCTTGCGGAAGCTATGCTCTGCTGGATGACCTCGAGACTCTTGTCACGCTCGCGGACAGCAACAGTGTCACCGGGCTTTACCTGGGTGGAAGGGATGTTGCACACCTCTCCGTTGAGGGTAATGTGGTGGTGGGACACGAGCTGACGGGCCGCCGCGCGTGAGGGAGCGATACCCATACGGTAAACGATGTTGTCAAGACGGCTCTCGAGAAGGAGAACGAGGTTCTCACCTTTCTGACCTGCCATACGTGAAGCCTTGTCGTAAGTGTTGTGGAACTGACGCTCCAGAACGCCGTACATATATTTGACTTTCTGCTTCTCCTTAAGCTGGGTACCGTACTCTTTCTGTTTCTTGCGCTTTGAAGCCAGTCCGTGCTGTCCCGGAGGATAGTTTCTCTTCTCGAAGTCCTTGTCTGCTCCGAAGATAGGCTCGCCGAACTTGCGCGCGATTTTGGTACTTGGTCCTGTATATCTTGCCATAGTTCTGTAATTTTAAGATTAAACTTTACGACGGCCTTTAGGACGGCATCCGTTATGAGGCATAGGGGTGACGTCGATAATCTCAGTCACGGCGATACCTGCATTGTTGATGGTTCTGATTGCAGATTCACGACCTGCTCCAGGGCCTTTTACATATACCTTGACTTTACGAAGACCCGCATCGAAAGCAGTCTTGGCCGCATCTTCCGCCGCCATCTGGGCTGCATAGGGAGTGTTCTTCTTGGAGCCGCGGAAACCACACTTGCCTGCAGAGCCCCAGCTGATGACCTGACCCTGAGAGTTGGTAAGTGACACGATAACGTTGTTGAAGGTTGATGAAATATGAGCCTGCCCATAAGCGTCAACCTTGACAACCCTCTTGGATGTTGTAGTTTTCTTTGCCATAATTCATCAATTTTTACTTGGTCGCCTTCTTCTTGTTGGCAACTGTCTTCTTTCTACCCTTGCGTGTGCGGGCATTGTTCTTGGTGCTCTGGCCGCGAACGGGAAGTCCTGAACGATGACGGATTCCACGGTAGCAACCGATATCCATAAGGCGCTTGATGTCCATCTGGACTGAAGAGCGGAGTTCGCCCTCAATCTTGTAGGCCTCATTGATTTCAGCACGAATCTTGGCGATCTGGTCATCATTCCAGTCACCAACCTTGATGTTGGGATCGATTCCGCACTTAGCGAGAATTCTTCTTGCTGAAGAGCGTCCGATTCCGAAGATATAGGTAAGACCTATCTCTCCGTGTTTGTTGTTGGGTAAATCAACACCGGCTATTCTTGCCATAATTATACTTTGGTTTTGTTAGACAATTAAATATTATCCCTGACGCATCTTGAACTTGGGGTTCTTCTTGCATATAACGTACAGACGGCCTTTGCGACGTACGATTTTGCAATCTTCGCTGCGTTTCTTGATGGATGTCTTGACTTTCATATCGTTATGTTTTTATTTGTATCTGAAAGATATTCTGCCCTTGGTCAAATCATAAGGTGAAATTTCAACTCTAACCTTGTCGCCCAGAAGGATATGGATGAAGTTCATACGCATCTTCCCTGAAATGTTGCAGAGAAGGACGTGACCGTTCTCAAGCTCGACTTTGAACATCGCGTTGGGGAGGGTCTCTATGACCTTTCCGTCTTGTTCTATTGCTACTTGCTTTGACATTAAAAATTCACTTTAAAAATTGATCTTTCCATCTTTCTCTATGTAATCGAAAGTCGACAGTTGTTCAGCCTTGCCTTTTCGGACAACAACAGTAAGTTCGTAATGGGCCGATTTGCTGTGGTCAGAGGTGTGTACCGCCCAACCGTTGCGGTCAAGGTAAACACCCCTACCCCCTGCATTTATCATCGGCTCAATACAAATGGTCATTCCGTCAACGAGGTGGGTGCCTCTGCCCCTGTGCCCGAAGTTGGGCACTCCCGGGTTTTCGTGCATCTCCTTTCCTATTCCGTGGCCCTCCAAATCGCGAACCACCGAAAATCCGAAAGACTCCACGTACTGTTGCACCGCGTATCCGATGTCACCGGTTCTGTTACCCGCCACAGCCGCTTCTATTCCCTTGTAGAGCGAAGCTTTCGTCACGTCCAGAAGCATACGGGTCTTCGCGTCCACCTCCCCCACGGGGAAAGTGTATGCGGAGTCGCCGTTATAGCCTTTGTACAACGTACCTATGTCGGCTGTCACGATGTCTCCCTCCTTGAGGACGTAGTCTGACGGAAACCCGTGGACCACCACATCGTTTACAGAGGCACAGATTGCTGCGGGGAAGCCTTCGAATCCGAGGAAACTCGGGATTGCGCCGTTGTCGCGGATAAAAGTCTCAGCCACTCTATTCAACTCTTTGGTTGTCACACCTGGAGCGACTGCCTTACCGACTTCTGCCAATGTCTTGCTGACAATTATGGCGTTCTGCCTCAACAGTTCAATCTCTTCCTCGGTCTTAGGCTTAACCATTCCCTTTCCGATTATCAAAGAACTTACATTCCTGAGCGTCCGGTCAGGCGGCCCGTCTTCATAAGGCCGTCATAGTGACGCATCAGCAAATAACTTTCAATCTGCTGGAGTGTATCCAGAATAACACCTACAAGAATCAACAGCGAAGTACCGCCGTAGAATCCTGCGAACGCATCTGTTACGCCGAGTATGCGGGCGATGGCGGGCAGGATTGCAATCACTGCCAGAGCGATTGATCCGGGAAGCGTTACCCTTGACATAATTGTATCAAGGAACTCCATAGTGCTCTTGCCGGGCTTTACACCGGGGATGAAACCTCCGTTCTTCTTCATATCTTCCGCCATCATCTGAGGATTGACGGTCACAGTGGTGTAGAAGTATGTGAAGATGATGACCAAAAGTCCGAAAATGAGGTTGTACCAGAATCCGGTGTAATTGCTCAGGGTTGCGGCAAGACCGCGGGTCGCGTCAAAGCGGGAGAAGAGCATAGGGAAAAGCATCAGGGCCTGGGCGAAGATGATGGGCATAACGCCGGCGGCATTGATTTTCAGAGGGATGTACTGGCGCACACCACCGTACTGACGGTTTCCGATAACTCTTTTCGCGTACTGGACGGGCACTCTGCGGACTGCCTGCACGAGAGCGATTGTAGCAAGTATCACGAAGAACCAGATGAGAAGTTCGACCACGAACATGAGGACACCTCCGTTGTTGGTGGTGAATTTCTCACCGGCCTCAGCGAAGAGAGCGAAAGGCAGACGGGCTACGATACCAATCATAATGATAAGTGAAATACCATTGCCGATACCGCGGTCTGTAATACGCTCACCGAGCCACATTACGAACATCGAACCTGCCATCAGGATGACTGTGGAGACAAGGTTGAACACAAAGTTGCTCCAACCGAGCTGGTTCACGGCCACGAATGCCTGAGGGGGAATCTGGTTGTGGATAGCAGCCACGTAGGCGGGACCTTGGATACAGATGACGAGGATGGTCAGATAACGTGTAATCTGATTCATCTTCTTGCGTCCGCTCTCTCCCTCAAGCTGAAGCTTGCGGAAATAGGGAACGAACATACCAAGGAGCTGGACGATGATGGATGCCGAAATGTACGGCATCACACCGAGCGCGAAGATTGAGGCGTTGCCGAACGCGCCGCCGGAGAACATATTCAGAAGGCCGACAAGACCTTCGGAAGCTGTCTTGGCGAGGTCGGAACTGGCAAGCAGTCTGGCATCGATGCCGGGGATGACAATAAAGCACCCGAGACGATATACCAGAATGAGGATGAAGGTGTAAGCCAACCTCTTGCGGAGTTCCTCAATCTTGAAGATGTTTTTTATTGTCTCAATAAACTTCATTGTAATTACTCAATTACGACTGCCTTTCCACCTGCAGCCTCGATTTTAGAAATTGCGGAAGCGGAGAAAGCGTCGGCCTTGATGGTGAGAGCGGTCTTGATTTCTCCGTTTGCAAGGACCTTTACGAGTTCATTGCGGGTTACCAGACCTGACGCAACGAATTCCTCCACACCGACTTCGGCGACGCCGAGCTTGGTTGCGAGAGCCTCGATTGCAGAAAGGTTGAGAGCCTTGAACTCAATCCTTGTGGGATTCTTGAAGCCGAATTTGGGAAGACGTCTCTGAAGAGGCATCTGGCCGCCTTCGAAACCGATCTTATGCTCATAGCCGGCACGCGCCTGCGCGCCCTTGGTACCGCGGGTGGAAGTGCCGCCCTTGCCGGAACCCTGGCCACGACCTAATCTTTTGCTTGTCTTGGTTGCACCCTTTGCAGGTGCGAGTGTTTCAAGTTTCATAATATCGGTCCTCCTTAATCTATTTCTTCTACTTTGATGAGGTGAGCCACTTTCTGAAGCTGACCCATACTGACAGGGTTCTTCTCAACCTCTACAGTCTGATGCATCTTGCGGATTCCGAGGCAACGCAGATTTGCAATCTGGCGCTTGGTTTCTCCGTTTTTGCTGATAACCTGTGTAATTCTGAGTTTTGCCATAACCGTGTCCTCCTATCCGTTAAATACTTTACTCATAGGAACTCCACGAAGGCCTGCCACAGTGTAGGCGTCTCTCATCTCGGTGAGAGCGGTAACCGTTGCCTTCACCAGGTTATGAGGGTTGGATGAGCCCTTTGACTTTGCAAGCACGTTCTGGATTCCGGCTGATTCGAAAACTGCACGCATGGCGCCGCCCGCCTTTACACCGGTACCGGGAGCCGCAGGCTTCATAAACACGCGTGAGCCGCCGAACTTTGATTCCTGCTCGTGAGGAATGGTGGTGTTGATGATGGGAATCTTGACAAGATTCTTCTTTGCATCCTCAACGCCCTTGGCGATAGCGGCGGTAACTTCATTAGCCTTACCAAGACCATAGCCGACAACGCCGTTCTCGTCACCTACGACCACAATTGCGGCAAAGCGGAAGTGACGACCACCCTTAGTCACCTTGGTAACTCTCTGGATGGCGACCAGTCTGTCTTTCAATTCAAGATCAGAAGTCTTTACTCTTTTAACATTTGTATTTGCCATAGTCTTAATTATTAGAATACGAGGCCGCCTTCACGGGCAGCATCTGCCAAACTTTTAACTCTGCCATGGAAAAGATAACCGCCACGGTCGAAACAAATGGTGTTGATACCCTTTTCGATGGCACGCTGGGCGATAGCCTTGCCGACTATTGCGGCAGCGTCGATACCGTTCTTGCCCTTGCATTCAGCTGCAAGCTGCTTGTCATTTGAAGAAGCCGCGACGAGGGTCTTGCCCTGCTCGTCATCAACTATCTGAACGTAAATCTGCTTGTTGGAGCGGAAAACGACCATTCTGGGTTTTTCCGCTGTGCCGCTGACGTGTTTACGGATACGGTAGTGAATTCTTCTTCGTCTTTCAATTCTATTCAATGCCATAATTCCTGTCTCCTATTATTTAGCGGCTGCAGTCTTTCCTGCCTTGCGGCGGAGCTGCTCACCAACGAACTTGATACCCTTGCCCTTGTAAGGTTCAGGCTTGCGGAATGTACGAATCTTTGCGGCTACCTGGCCTACGAGCTGCTTGTCGGCGCTCTTGAGAACCAGGACGGGGTTTTCACCCTTTCTCACGTCGGGAACCTCAGCCTTGACTTCCTTGGGGAGCATAAGCTGAATCTCGTGTGAATAACCGAGAGAGAAAACCAGAAGCTGGCCGGAAACGGATACACGGTAACCGACACCGACGAGTTCCTGCTTGATAGTGAATCCTTCGGACACACCGACAACCATATTGTTCACCAGAGCGCGGTACAGACCGTGCATAGAACGGTGACGGGGCTGGTCGGTAGGTCTTTCGAATTTAATAGTATTGTCCTCAATGGTGACCTTGATGTCCGGATCTATCTTCTGGCTCATCTCACCGAGGGGTCCTTTAACCTTCATCACGTTGCCGTCTTCAAGCGTGGCGCTGACTCCGGTCGGAAGGCTTACAGGCAATTTACCAATTCTTGACATTGTTTTATATACCTTTAAATATTAATATACGTAGCACAAAACTTCACCACCCACGCCAAGTTCCTTGGCTTCCTTGTCGGTAATGACGCCCTTTGATGTTGAGAGGATTGCGATTCCGAGTCCGTTGAGAACGCGGGGCATATCTTTCACGTCTGTGTACTGACGGAGACCGGGAGTGGAAACGCGTTCAATCTTCTTGATTGCGGCTACCTTGGTCTGAGGATGGTACTTCAGAGCGATTTTGATAGTGTTGAACGGGGTACCCTCGACAATCTTGTAGCTGAGGATGTAACCCTTCTCGCAAAGGATTTTGGTGATGGAGACCTTCATATTTGAAGAGGGAATCTCCACGACCTTCTTTCCTGCCATATAGGCATTGCGAATCCTTGTGAGGTAATCTGCAATAGGATCTGTCATATTATTGTTCTTTTATTATTACCAACTTGCTTTCTTGACTCCGGGGATGAGGCCGTTGGATGCCATCTCACGGAACTGGATACGGCTGATGCCGAAGGCTCTCATATAACCCTTCGGACGGCCGGTGAGAGAGCAACGGTTGTGAAGACGGACTGCGGAAGAGTTCTTGGGGAGCTTGTCGAGAGCCGCCCAATCGCCTGCTTCCTTGAGAGCCTTTCTCTTCTCGGCGTACTTAGCAACCATTTTCGCGCGCTTCACTTCGCGGGCTTTCATTGATTCTTTTGCCATATTCTTTACTTGTTATGTTTCTTGAAAGGAAGGCCGAATGCGGTAAGGAGAGCGTGGCACTCCTCATCCGTTGCGGCGGTGGTTACGAAAGTAATCTCGAGTCCGTGGATACGAGGGTTCTTGTCGATGTCGATTTCAGGGAAGACAATCTGCTCCTTGAGACCGAGCGTGTAGTTGCCCTGTCCGTCCATCTTCTCAGCTATTCCGTTGAAGTCGCGGATACGGGGAAGAGCGACGCGGATGAGTTTCTCCAGGAACTCATACATCTTGACGTCGCGAAGGGTGACCTTGGTGCCCACTGACATTCCCTTACGGAGTTTGAAGTTGGAAATATCCTTGCGTGAGTTGGTGATGACAGGCTTCTGTCCGGAGATGAGAGCGAGCTCGGCGGCTGACTCCTCAACGACTTTCTTGTCCTGTGTGCCTTCTCCGACACCTTCATTGATTGTAATCTTGACGAGCTTGGGCACCTGCATTACGGTAGTGTAATTGAACTGCTTCATCAGCTTGTCAACGATTTCTTCCTTATATACTTTCTTGAGGGAAGGAACATATCCCTGAGGAAGGCCCTGAGCCTTGACCTCTGCTTTTGCATTCTTTGCCATAATTACTTGATCTCCTCCCCAGATTTTTTAGCGTAACGAATCTTCTTGTCTCCGTCGAGCCTGTAACCTACGCGAGTGGGCTTGCCTGACTTGGGGTCAATGAGATTGAGGTTAGAAATGTGAATTCCCGCTTCCTGCTTTACGATGCCGCCCTGAGGCTGCTTGGAATTGGGTTTTGTGTGCTTGCTGACCATATTGATGCCTTCAACAATAGCACGGTCCTTTGAAGGGACAACTGAGAGGACCTTTCCGGTCTTTCCCTTGTCGTTACCTGCATTTACATACACGGTATCGCCTTTCTTGATGTGAATTTTCTTCATAATGCCTGATTGTTAAAGAACTTCGGGTGCAAGTGAAACGATTTTCATAAAATTCTCACGGAGCTCTCTGGCAACGGGGCCGAAGATACGAGTTCCGCGGAGCTCTCCTGTGTTGTTGAGGAGAACACAAGCGTTGTCGTCAAAACGGATGTATGAACCGTCGGGACGGCGGATTTCTTTCTTGGTGCGGACCACTACAGCCTTTGAGACTGTACCTTTCTTGGCCTCTGAACCAGGGATGGCACTCTTGACTGACACGACGATCTGATCGCCGACAGTGGCATAGCGGTGGCGAGTACCTCCGAGTACGCGGATGCAAAGGACTTCCTTAGCGCCGCTGTTGTCTGCCACCAGTAAACGTGATTCCTGCTGTACCATATATTATTTAGCTTTTTCTACGATTTCTACTAATCTCCAATTCTTGGTCTTGCTCAGAGGACGGGTTTCCATAATGCGGACGGTATCTCCCTCTCCGCACTCGTTCTTGTCATCCTGGGCAACAAACTTTGTGGTCTTCTTGACGAACTTTCCATACATAGGATGTTTCTCTTTACGTTCAACGGCAACTACGATGGTCTTGTCCATCTTGCTGCTGACCACTACTCCTATTCTTTCCTTACGAAGATTTCTTTCCATAAGTCAAACTTTTAGTTTTGTTTCTTTTCTTTTTCAGCAAGGATAGTGATCATAAGAGCGATATCCCTTCTGGTCTTCTTAAACTTGGACGTATCCTCCAGCGGAGAAATAGCGTGATTGATCTTCATTGTATCAAGATTGCCCTTTTCAACCGCAATCCTGTCGCGCAGGTCTGCTACAGACATTTCGCGTGCTTCTGATGCTTTCATTTCTTTTTCCGTTGAATTATTCTACATAGTCCCTGCGAACCACGAACTTGGTCGCTACAGGAAGTTTGTTGGCGCCCAGACGCATAGCCTCTTTCGCTATAGCCAGCGAAACACCTTCCGCTTCGAAGATGATACGGCCGGGAGTGATGGGAGCGACGAATGCATAGGGGTCACCTTTACCTTTACCCATACGGGTATCAAGAGGCTTCTTTGTGATAGGCTTCACAGGGAAGACCTTGATCCAGAGCTGTCCCTCACGGTTCATCTTACGCGTGATAGCCTGACGGGCAGCCTCAATCTGCTGGGCCGTAAGCCAGCACTCTTCGAGGGTCTTGAGACCGAAAGAACCGAACGCAAGCTGAGCGCCTCTCTGGGCGTTGCCTTTCATACGGTTTTTCTGTTCCCTTCTAAATTTTGTTCTCTTAGGTTGTAACATCGCTGTATTACTTTAATTAAACTAAAATTCACTATAAAATCCTGAAAATCAGCGTTTTACGCAGTTCCAAGGCGGATTTTTGGATTGCAAAGATACAAAAAATTCCCGTGCACGCAAAAGAAATCGACATTATTTTGCAATATTTTCGACAGAAAATCCAATAAGCCAACTTTTCAATTTTCAGAGAGTTACGAAAATGCAAAAAAAATTTTTCCTCACATTTTCGACAGAGCTTATACCGGGAAACAGAGTAGCACGAATTTTGTTAACTTTGCGGCGGTGAAAAAGTCTTGTTTCATACTGCTCGCGCTGCTTTCATCCCTTCTGGTTCTCCAGGGCTCGGCAACTGCTCCGAAATTTGAAAAAATCAAGGGCCACGTGATGGGCATAACCATTGACGAGCAGGGAGATACGATGTACCTGGACCAGATAGACCCCATCTGGATTTTCCCCAAGGGAAAGGGGATGAAGAAAGGTGACTGGAGGCGCTTTTACAAGACCGTTTACAACTTCAACAAAGTCTATCCCTACGCGCTTGTAGGGCGCAAGATGATGCAGCAGGTGAACGCTGAACTGTCAAGAGGGAAAATCAAGAGAGCCGAGCGGAACAAATACGTCAACGAGGTCGAGAAGGAACTTTTCAAGCTCTTCGAGAAGGACATCCGCAAGATGACCATAACCCAGGGGGTCCTGCTCGTCAGACTGGTGGACAGGGAGTGCGGGATGAGCGGTTATGAAATCATCAAGACCTATGAGAACGGCTTCGCCGCGGGATTCTGGCAACTCGTGGCGAAAATCTTTGACCAGGACCTGAAAAGCAGGTATGACCCCAAGGGCAAGGACCTTAAGACAGAGGAACTTGTGAAGATTTGGGACAGCGGCGGATGGGACAGTTTCTATTTCTCCATTTTCTATGAGTACCCGCCTGCCGTCAACATTGCCAGAGACTCTCTGAACACTACTTTGCAAAGGTCCGGTGAGTCAGGCAGAGCCCGTCGAAAAAGAGAAAGGGCGAGGAAGTGAGCCAGTCTTCCAGGATGAAGAACTGCGAACCTCCGGAAAGGGTTGTTTCCACCCTCCTGTGGAAATGCCCGAAGACAAAATAATCCACCTTTCTGACGGCGCTGACATTTTCCGCCCATTTGACAATCCGCTGTTTTCCGGGGTCGAATTCGAAGGTCTTGTGCGAGTTCCGGCTGATTCGGAACCATTTTCGGGACATTGCAAACAGTATCCTGGGATGGAGCAGGCTGAAGAAAAATTGCACGACCCTGCTTGTATAGACCCAGTGCAGGAACCGGTAGCCCGCATCCGTTCCGCCTATGATGTCTCCGTGCCCGAGGCAGAAAACCTTGTCCGACAACGTCAGGAATTCAGGCTGCGAGTGCATCTGCACCCCTATTCTCTCGAAGAAATCGCTTACCCACATATCGTGGTTGCCGGGGAAGAAATGCACTTCGACCCCCGCGCAGACAAGTTCTGACATAAGGGCCACCACCCTGGCTCCGTCCTTGGGGATGAGGTCGCGGTATTCGTACCAGAGGTCCCAGATGTCTCCAAGCATATAAACGGCCTTCGTAGTGTCCTTGGGAATGCTTCTCAGGAACTCGACGAAGCGCTCTTCCCTTTCCCGGGGATTCCCTTCGTCAGCGCCGATATGCACGTCCGAGACAAAATATATTCCCTTGCGTTCTTCCATAAAAGTCTATGCGAATACAAAGAGCAGCGCGGCGACGGCCAGACAGTAAAGGGCGAACCAGCCGAGTTTGACCCTGCTCACGAGATTTATCATCACCCTGCAGGCAAAAAGCCCGGAGAAGAAGGCGGCGGCAAAACCGGTCAGAAGAGCCGCAATACCCACTCCGGAAACGGAAGGGACGCCCCCTGAAAGAGATTTCACCAAGTTCAGTCCCTGTTCTCCGACAATGGGAACAAGCACCATAAGGAAGGAGAAGCGGGCAATCCCGTCACGCCTGACTCCGGACATCAGTCCCGTGGCAATGGTGGTTCCCGAGCGGGACAGTCCGGGGAGTACGGCCAGAGCCTGGGCAAAGCCCACCACGATGGCCTGAGGATAGGAAATTCCATTGCGATGGGGACAGACGGCATCCGCTCTCGAGCGCCCGACGATTTCGGAAAGAAAGAGCAGCAGCGCAGTTACCACAAGGCACCAGGGCACAATTCCGGTTCCGCCTCCGAACAGGGATTCTATCCAGTCCTTGAAAAAGAATCCGACCACCGCAACGGGAATCATCGAAACGAGAATCTTGCAGACATAGTCGGTCTGGTCATTGTAGCGGAAGCGGAAAAGCCCCTTGAACAGGTCCGCAATCTCTTTTCGGAACACCACAAGAGTGCTCAGGACTGTGGCGAAGTGAACGGCCACCGTGAAATCCAGGAAGCCCTCCGGGTCAACAGACAACAGTTCCCCGGCAACGACGAGATGTCCGCTGCTGCTGACGGGGAGAAACTCTGTCAGACCTTGCACTATTCCAAGCAGAAGAGCCTGCCACCAGTCCATCACTGTTCCTCCTTTCCCCCTTTGTCAAATTTTCCCATTATGGCAACAATTTCCAGAACCACTCCGGCCAGAATCACCAGAGGCGCGGCCACCAGTTTCCTGAAATCGAACATTCCGTAATTGAAGACATTGGGGTCCGGACTCAGGCCGCCCATCATCAATACGTAACCGGCCAGCATAACGAGCAGTCCGGCAAGGAGAAATTTGAGGCCCTTCGGCCCCATTGCCATCTTATCCATACAATTCATTCTTGCTCATAGAGAGCAGTTTGTTGACATAAAAATAAGTCCCGACAACACAAATCACAAGTCCGGATGCAAGGACAACGCCTCCGGCCTTGACGAACATCTCCACCTGGACGATTGCCAGCAGCTGGGGAAGAGCCGAATTCAGCCAGTACAGCAGTCCGGCAAGCGCCAGGATGGCCAGCAGGGCCGCCATAAATCCCTGAAGGACCGCCCTCTTGAGGAAAGGACGGCAGATGAACGAATGGGTAGCCCCGACCAGTTTCATCGTGCTGATGGAGAATCTTTTTGCAAAGACGTGAAGCCTCACGACATTGTTTATCAGAATCAGTGATATGAACAGAAGGGCGGCGACCGCTATCAGGAGTATCAGCGACACTTTCTTCATATTGGAGTCCAGCGCCTCCACCAGGCCCTGCTGGCACTTGACGTCCTCCACCGGCTCGTCCTCGCCCAGAAGTTCGGTCACGACGGCCAGACTGTCGGGAGCCACATACTCCGCTTTCAGATTCAGTTCCACGGACGTAGGCACCGGAGATTCCTCGAAGACGGCAAGGAAGTCCTCGCCCAGGAGGGCCTCAAGTTCCCGCGTCCCCTGTTCCTGGTCTATGTACTTGGAAGACAGCACATAAGGGCGCTTGCGGAGTTCCTCCGCATACCGGGCCCCCTCCTCTTCGGTGACATCGGATTTCAGGATGACGGACATGAGCAGGTTTTCCTTGAAATAGTCCGACACGGACTTGGCGTTCATCAGCAACAGAGTCGCCGTGCCGACAAGTATCAGTACCAGAGAAATGCTGAGAATGGAGGAAACATATGCGCCGACCATCCTTCTTCTCAATGAACTTTTCTTTTTTTTGGCCATATCCCACCTGATTTGCCGTCAAAGATAGTGAAATATCGAAATATCGAAAAAAATTATTATCTTTGTGATAATGGGAAACAATGTCCAAAGAGTACTGTTCGTCAATTCCGAAATTTTCCCCTATCTGCCCCAGACGGAATCATCGTCCATAGGACGTTACCTGCCGCAGGGAATACAGGAGAGGAAGAAGGAAATACGCTCGTTCATGCCCCGCTACGGCTGCATCAACGAGCGGAAGAACCAGTTGCACGAAGTAATCCGGCTTTCCGGGATGAACATCATCATTTCCGACGTTGACCGCCCCCTCGTCATAAAGGTCGCCTCGATTTCAGCCGCCCGTCTCCAGGTCTATTTCATAGACAACGAAGACTACTTCCACCGCAAGCAGACGTTCTTCGATGAAAACGGCAAGTTCTTCGCAGACAATGACGAACGGACAATATTCTTTGCAAGGGGCGTTCTGGAAACCGTCAAGAAACTCCGCTGGGCCCCGGACATAATCCACTGTCAGGGATGGATTTCCCACCTGATTCCGCTTTATCTCAAGAAAGCATACAGGGACGACCCCATCTTCGCTTCCAGCAAAGTGGTCCTCTCCCTGTATGACGACACCCCCACAGATAGTTTCAACGCAGATTTTGCCGACAAGGCCGTCTTCGGAGGAATAACGCCGGAGGACCTGGAACTTCTACGTCAGGCCGATGGCATCAATCTTGCCAAGACAGCCATCCGGTATTCGGACGGGGTCATCCTCGCTTCAGACAAGGTTGACTCCGGGCTCAAGACTTTCTGCAAGCAGAGCGGTCTGCCCGTATTGGACTATGACGCAAAAAGTATGGAGAGTGACGGATACATAGACAAATACGACCGTTTTTACGAGCAAGTGTAGGAATGAAACGCAGATTACCGGCATTCACAGCAATCTTGGCAGCCTGTCTGTCCTGTGTGGAAATAAACAGCGAAGTTGGCTCCAATCTGCTTCCCGGAGACCAGGTTTACGACATTTACATTGAACAGACCTTCCTTGATGACATCGACCTGAAGATGGCCGACAGCCTTTCCGGATATTCTCAGACCAACGTTGTGATAGGAGCAATCCGCGATGCCGAAGGGCGCTTGTCAACACGTTCCAGCGCGGTGACGATTGTCCCCCTGAGCAAGGAACTCGATTTCGGAAAGGAGCCGCAGTTCCGCGCTTTCCATCTGGGACTCGCCTGCGACACCGTTTCGACCGACGACGCCGGTCATGCCCGGATTCTGCAGAACGTAAGGGCCTATGAACTCAGCAGGGCCTTGACCAGCAAGGACTTCGACTGCAACGCAAGCATTTCCCATTCAAACGTTTCCATTCTCAGGAACACCCCTGTCCTCAACGGAAAGGACTCATTGTCGATGGATATGACGGAGGATTTCGCAAAGAAATTCTTCAGTCTGACAAAGGATGACCTGAGCAGTCTGGACAACTATCTGAAGAAAATCCCCGGCATCTACCTGGAAACGGACGACCCCATAGGCGAAGGAGGGCGCATCAACAACCTGGAACTTCAGTTCGGCTACGATTCCGATTCATATCAGCTTACGGGCAACTGCGTAAAGCTGTCCTTCAATTCCGAGTATGAAGGAACCAGGAAAGACACGTGCTTCTTCTTTATGCTGGGCGCAACTGACATCTTCAATGGAGATTCCCTTCTCTATTACACTCCGAGCGGGGCACGTTATTCCCAATATGCCCTGAACCTTACGAACGAGGAGTCTGTGCGTGACAGGGAAGGCAAGGCGGGTGAGACCATATTCATTTGCGGAGGAGGAGGCATAAAGCCCAGAATTCCCGCCGCCTGGCTCAAGAAGACCGCCTCCGAGATGATTGCGGCAAAAGGCGGAGACCCTCAGAAAGTGATAATCAACAAGGCTTCGCTGGTGTTCCCCTTCGAATTCCCGGAAGACTATACTCAGATGAGCAGATACCCGGTGGTGCTCAGCCCCACGACAAGAATCCGGACAGACACCACCGCGACTTTCGTCAGCCTGACCGACGCTTCCGACGAGACGGAGGACTCCGGGGACATAAACCGGTCCCTCCTCAATTATTCTCCCGACTTCAGCTACCATCTCCAGACCCTGCTCACAACGGACGATAAAGAGATAGCGACGGGCAAGTATGATGTCTGGCTGCTGGTTATGAACTATTACACGGTCACCACGGACAATTCCAACTCCGAGCTCAGCCAATATTACGAGCAACTGGCTTATCAGTCATACTACAACAATATGTACGGCGGGTATGGAGGATACGGCGGATACGGGTATGGAGGATACGGCTACAACTCCTACACCAACTATTACAACTATATGATGATGGCCCAGTATGCGGCAAACAACGTGTCCGTATCTTCTTCCATCCAGCTTGACATAGCCAATTATTACAGGGCGTATCTGTGCGGACCTCAGTACCCCGACGAGACGAAGCGTCCCATTCTGAAAATAACCTTCTCGGTTCCGAGACCTGAGGGGAAACAATAAAAAAAAGAGGTCTGCCGACCTCTTTTTTTATGTTTTGTCATTTCAATTTCTCCGCCACCTTGTCAACAGCATCTTTCACTGTGACGATTTCACGTGTCTCTTCGTCCGGTATCTTGATTCCGAATACCTTTTCAAACTCCATAAGGAGTTCTACGGTATCAAGGGAATCTGCTCCGAGGTCATTTGTGAAATTCGCAGTTTCGGTAACCACTGAAGGTTCAACACCCAGCTTGTCGACAATGATGTCTGTCACCGAGCTAAGGATTTCCTGATTAGTCATAATAGTTTTGTTTTAGTTTATATTTATTTTGTTTTTTCTTATCAACACGCGGACTGCAAAATTAATAAAAATTAGCCGTTTTTCCAATATTAATTCTTTTTACTCATTCTCATCCACAATCTCAGTCCGTGTATGCAGTTGGTGAGGTAAAAACAATACTTTACAATGTAAACGCCAGCGAATGAACTCTGTCCGTCAACCAGGGCTTTGGTCCACATCAGGATGGAGAACACGTTCACTCCTATCCAGAATATCCATTGCTCCACATAGGCAGTGCTCATAAGCAGCTGGCCGATGATGTTGCACATCAGGGGAATCACATCCAGAACCACCGTCATCTTTATGAGCGTCTCCGTTTCCGACCTGTCGAAATTGGCGATGAGGAGATAACTGACTGCCACGCCGACGAGGAAAAGCGCTGCCAGAAGGAGCATCCGGCGTCCGGTGAGCCTCCTTGGCCTGACGGCGTCAACGGCACCGGCTCCCATCTTGCGCCATTGGAAGAACCCTATGAACTGCATCGGGACAAAATATAATATATGCAGGATGGCCGTCCCGAGCCCCGAGCCGCCGGTCATCCAGTTCATAAGGCACATCACTCCATATATCGACACGTCCAGAAGGCCGAAGAAGAACGTCAATATCTTGCCGTTGGCCGACATCACTCCGCTCATCGCCCCCATAAGGGAACCGAACACGGAAACCAGGAGCAACGCATTCTCCCGGGCGTCCCCTCCCCATTTGAACACGGTTGCCAAGGTAAGGGCGGCGGCCATACCCGACACTATGACTACATTGAAAACTTTATTGTACCTTTCACTATTCATATAATGCTTCCTTTATTCTTTCTGCCAGCGCCTTGCCCACAAGCGCCTCGAGTTCACCCGCAGGCGCGGAGCCTATGCGGGCCACGCTGCCGAAATGAAGCAGCAGGCGCTCCTCCGTCTTCGGTCCCACTCCCTTGACAGTATGCAGGACGGACTCTATCTGCGCCTTGCTCCTCAGGTCCCTGTGAAAACTTATTCCGAATCTGTGCGCCTCGTCCCTTATCTGCTGGAGAAGTCTGAGAGCCCTGGAATTCCTGTCCAGAAAAAGCGGGTACGGGTCTGAAACCCTTATCACTTCTTCAAGTCTTTCCGCCAGGCCCACCACGGTAAGCCTGGATGTCAGTCCCAGTTCCGCCAAAGCCTGCCAGGCGAAACTCAACTGACCTCTGCCACCGTCTATGACCACCAGCTGGGGAATGTCTTCGGGGTTTTCCTTCAGCATCCTGGAATAGCGTCTGTTCACTATCTCCTTCATCGATGCATAGTCGTTGGCTCCTATCACAGTCTTTATCTTGAATTTCCTGTAATCCTTCTTGCAGGGGACTCCGTCCCTGAACACTACGCAGGCGGCCACGGGATTGGTCCCCAGTATGTTGGAGTTATCGAAACATTCCATATGCACGGGCAGTTCCGTCATCCCCAGGGCATTCTTCAACTCTTCAAGGCCGGCCCGCCGGTACTCGTCCGGGTTGGCGCGCTCCCTCTGCCTTCCCACGGACAACGCATATTCCCTCGCATTCTTTGCGCTCAGTTGAAGCAGGGAGAATCTGTCCCCCTTCTGCGGGGTCCTGTACTCTATGCCGGGGAGCTGGACGTCAGGAAGGAAGGGGACCGTTATCTCCTTCGCAAGAGTCCCGAACTTTGCCATAATCTCGGCTATGAATTCGCTCAACACAACCGCCTGGTCCTCCTCAAGCTGCATTCTGAAGCCCAGGTTCAATGACTGGACTATGGACCCGCCCCTGATGCGGAGGAAATTGCCGAATGCCTCGGAGCCCTCGAAAATCAGGGAGAACACGTCGGTGTCGTCGCTGGTGGCTGAAGTCACGACGGAACGGGAGTAATGCTTCTCCAGGCTTTCTATCCTGTCCTTGAACATCTGGGCGGACTCGAAGTCAAGATTGTCGCTGGCCTGCCGCATCTTCTCCCTGCAATCCCTGATGAGGGAACCTACTCCCCCGCTGAGCAGAGCCACTATCTCGTTTATCTGTTCGTCATACGACTCCTTTGAAATCCTGCCTATGCAGCAGCCCCCGCACTTGCCGATATGGAACTCCAGGCAGGGTCGGAATCTGCCCCGGAGAACGGCGTCGGAAGTTATCTTGAGGTTGCAGCTTCGAAGCTGCCAGGCCCTGCCTATGAAATCCAGAAGATAGCGGGCGTGATTGACGGAGCTGTACGGCCCGAAGTATCTCGAACCGTCGCGGGTGACTCTCCTGGTAAGGAACACCCTGGGAAAGTCTCCGGCGCTGACGCATATCCAGGGATATGTCTTGCTGTCCTTGAGGAGTATGTTGTATTTGGGCTTGTACTGCTTGATGAGGTTGTTCTCCAGAAGCAGGGCGTCCGCTTCAGTATCCACCACGGAATATCGGGCGTCCGCTATCCTGCTCACCAGCAGCCTGGTCTTTGAATTGAGCCTGTCGGGAGACACGAAGTACTGGGCCACCCTCTTGTGAAGGTCCTTCGCCTTGCCCACATATATCACATTTCCCTCGGAATCATAATATCTATAGACTCCGGGGGAATGCGGGAACAGGGATATTTTTTCTTTAACGTCCAAGCGTCTCGGATATCTTGGCGTCGAGCTCTTCAAGCTTCAGACCGCGCTTGAGAATGATTCCGTCCGGGCCGAAAAGTATCAGGTAGGGAATCTTCTCGAAACCGTAGATGGACGTGCCCATATGCTCGGCGTTGATTATCTGGTTCCAGGTGATTCCAAGCTCCGCGGCAGCCTTGACGGTCTGGGGAATTATGTCATAGACGGCGATGCTGACAACGTCGAAGTCTTCCGAGCCGTATTTCAGGTATATCTCCTTGATTGTCTCCACGGATTTGCAGCTTGCCGTATCCCGGGAACTCCAGAAGTGAGCCAGGACATACTTTCCCTTGCCCACGAAGTCGGAAAGTCTCTTCACGTTCTTCCCGCGGTTCTCGGGGTCCTGGTCTATCACCATATCCACGAAGGGGGTGCCTTCCGCCGTTGCAAGCCTGTCGTTCAGGCACTGACGCGACCACTGGATGACGGGGTCGTGGTTGAATGCGCCGGTCATAATGCCGTAGAGGTCGTTCAGGGTGGCGTCATCGAAGACTTCGGCGCCTATGGCCTTGAGCATGGCAAGATAGGCGACATAGGACTCGGGGAACGCGCGGATATATGCCTGACAGGTGTCACCGATTTCCTGGAGAGGGGGATTCTTCTCATCCCAGGCCAGATATTTACCGAAGGCCACGTTGGCGGACTTTTTAGGAGTCTTGGACTTGATTGAGAGCCTGCCCTCTGCATCGAGACCTGCAATAAGAACTGTCCCGTCGGGGAGGAACTCCAAGGTATCCCCGCCGGCTATGAACAATGCCGGAGTTTCGGGCGAGCAGGAGAGCCTGACATCGAATTTTCCGTCTTTCAAGGCAATGACAGTATCCGTCTCTGAGACTTCAGACTTGATTTCCACCGTTTCCAAACCGGTCATCTCTCCCATGAATCTGGTTGTGGGGATGCGGTTGCAGGAACACAGGACAACAAGTACAGCCGATGCTGCAAATAATGTTTTCTTCATATACAGACTTTTTTGATTTCAAAAAACCGGCTTCGCCACGAAGACGAAACCGGTCGCAAATATAGTAAATAATTTACTACTTCTGAGTGTTTTCCCTGCGGGGACCGCGACGGTCCGAGCGACGGTCTGAACGGCGGTCTGAACGCTCGCCTCGGTTGGAACGTCCTGCTCCGGACGCCTGTGAATTGGCGGCCGCAAGGGCTGCGGGAGTAAGGTCCTGCTTGCCGTAACGCTCACCGTTGCAAATCCAGACTTTGACACCGAGGCAACCTACCTTGGTGTGGGCCTCTGCAAGAGCATAGTCGATGTCGGCGCGGAAAGTGTGGAGAGGAGTACGTCCTTCCTTGAACATTTCGCTGCGTGCCATTTCGGCTCCGCCTACACGGCCGCTGACCTGAATCTTGATGCCTTCGGCGCCTACTCTCATCGTGTTTGCCACGGCCATCTTGATGGCCCTGCGGTAGCTTACACGGCCCTCAATCTGACGGGCGATGGAGTCTGCCACTATGTGGGCGTCAACCTCGGGGCGCTTTACCTCGTAAATGTTGATTTGAACGTCCTTCTTGGTAACCTTCTTGAGCTCTTCCTTGAGTTTGTCAACCTCGGTGCCGCCCTTTCCGATAATGAAACCGGGACGGGCCGCATAGATTGTGACGGTGATGAGCTTGAGGGTTCTCTCGATTACTATTCTGCTAAGGCTTGCCTTGGCAAGGCGATTGCCCAGATACTTGCGGATTTCGAAATCCTCGGCAATCTTCTCTGCGTAGTTACCACCACACCAGTTAGAGTCCCAACCACGGGTGATACCGATTCTGTTGCTGATAGGGTTTGTTTTCTGTCCCATATTATTTCTCCTCTACTGGTTTTTTGACATCGAGAATCACGGTGACGTGGTTTGAACGCTTGCGGATGCGTCCGGCACGGCCCTGAGGGCAGGGGCGGATGCGCTTGAGCGTGCGGCCTTCGTCAACCATAATAGTCTTTACATATACGTTTCCGTTGTCGAGTTCCTTGCTCTTTTCAGGATTCTTGGCCTCCCAGTTTGCGATTGCGCTGCGGAGAAGCTTCTCAAGGCGTACTGAAGGCTGCTTCTTTGAGAAATGAAGCAGGTCCAGAGCGTGATTTACCTCCTGACCCCTGACTGTGTCTGCAACCAGACGCATTTTGCGGGGGGATGTAGGAACGTCATTCAGCTTTGCAATAGCTGTAACCTTCTTAGCCTCCTTGAGGCGTTCGGCCATAAGTTTTTTACGCTTTCCCATTGTGATTACTTCTTATTGTTACCTGAATGTCCGCGGAATGTACGTGTCGGCGCGAATTCGCCGAATTTGTGACCTACCATATTTTCAGTTACATAAACGGGAATGAACTTGTTTCCATTATGAACTGCAACGGTGTGGCCGATGAAGTCAGGGGAAATCATACTGGCGCGAGACCAGGTCTTGACCACCTC
>JAKSKF010000011.1 GCA_024401825.1 Bacteroidales bacterium | reverse complement strand
ACAGGCCCAGAGTGGCCAGCGCGCAGAGTAAAATCAAACTTTTCTTCATCACAAAATGTCATTAATGATTCGTAAAGTTAAGTCCAAAATCTTCCCTGACAAACTCTGCGTGATAATATTGAACACTCATCCGACATAATGTTTCATAAGCAATTGCAACATCCCATCAGGCCCGTTGGAATGGCGGCAAGGGAGGAATTGATTTGCCTCTACAGAGACTTTATCATCTCGTTGAGCAACCTGGCAAGGTTTTCAGCCGCCCTGTCAGCCTGTTCGATGACATCCTGAGGGTCATTGAGAACGACCGAGTCGTTGGTTGTGTTGGCGCAGTTCGTGGCAACGGACACGCCGAACACCCGCAGCCCGCAGTGCCGGGCCACTATGACTTCCGGAATCGTGGACATTCCGAGCAGGTCCGCTCCAATGGAACGGTAGAACCTCACCTCGGCCGGCGTTTCATAGGTCGGTCCCGTGCTGCCGAAGTACACTCCTCTTTTCAAGGAGATGCCCAACTCTTTCGCCTTATTGAATGCAAGTTTCTGGAGTTCGAGGTCGTACGCACAGGTCATATCCGGAAACCGGGGTCCGAATTCATCCAGATTGGGTCCAATCAAAGGGTTTGGGAGATTGTTGATGTGGTCCCGGATGACGCAGATGTCCCCGAGCCCTATTTCAGGGTTGCAGGAACCGGCGGCGTTGGAGACGAACAGGTACTTCACCCCCAGGGCCTTCATAACCCTGATTCCAATGGTGACCATTTCCATAGGGTATCCCTCGTAATAGTGGAAGCGCCCCTGCATCGCAATGACCACCTTTCCCGCCAGACGCCCCGCTATGTAATTGCCCTTGTGCCCGATTGCCGTCGAAACGGGGAAGAAAGGAATATCCTTGTAGGGTATGACAACCTTGTCCTCGACAAGTTCCGCCAACTGCCCGAGGCCGCTGCCCAGAACCAGCCCCACCAGAGGCTTCCGGCCGTCCAGAATGGATTCCACGTATCCGGCCGCATTGTTTATCCTTATTACTCTCTCGTCCATATTCAAGCAATTTTTGAAAGCATCCTGCGCGCTTCGTGCAATATTTCCCTTTCCCCCTCTATCTCCCGGTGACGCATCACGAACCTGCCGTTGGCAATCACCGAATCAATGCAGTCCGAGTGGGCCGAATATATGAGATTGGCGAGGAAAGGACCCGGGGACAGGAAGAAAGTGTTGTCAGTCTCGATGATTGAGATGTCCGCTATACAGCCTTCGGCTATGCGTCCGCCGTCGAAACGCAGCGCCCTGGCGCCGTTTACGGTAGCCATATCCATAAGTTCCGGGAGCGGAAGCGCGGAAGGGTCATTGCGCCAGGCCTTCTGGAAAATGGCGGAGGTCTTCATAGCCTCCAGCATGTCAAGGTTGTTGGATGAAGCGCATCCGTCCGTTCCTATGCAGACATTGACGCCCGCATCCCTCAACTCATTGTAAAGGAATCTGTACCCGGAAGACAGTTTGGTGTTGGAATTGATATTATGGATGCAGTTGACCCCGTGCCGGGCCAGGAGTTCTATGTCGTGCTCGGAAAGCCACAGTGTATGGGCTGCAAGCAGCCTTTCGTTCAGGACTCCGAGTTCCGCGAGATACTCCACGGGAGAAAGGCCTCCGTGAGCCTTCTTGCAGTCCTCGACTTCCTTGAGGGTCTCGCACAGGTGGATATGAAGGGTGAGGTTCCTTTCCGCGGCGAACTCGGAAATCCATCTTATCATAGGCTCGCTTACAGTGTAGATGGCGTGAAAAGCCACCTGATAAATGCTGTTGTCCTTCCACTGCGAGGCCTCCTCATAGCGCCTCAGGCACTGTTCCTTCTGACGCTCGGATTCAGCGGGGTCGAACCTGTCCATCACGTCATACCCCAGCGCCGGCCGTATGCCCATCTCAACCGCGGCCTGATGCGCGGCGGGAAATTCCCAATACTGGTCGTTGAAAGTGGTGGTGCCGGTACGAATCATCTCCAGACAGGCGACCTTGGTCCCCCAATAGATGAATTCGGCATCCATTTTCTCCTCGTACTTCCAGATGGTGGAAAGCCATTCCGGAAAGAGCATATCCTCTCCCACTCCCCTGAGAAGCGTCATTGCGGCGTGAGTGTGCATATTGACAAACCCGGGAACAGCCACTTTTCCGCTGCAGTCCATAAACTCCACGTCCCCGGACAGTTCCCACGACGCGCCGCAACCGGCGGGCTCTATTTTCCTGACGAGTCCCCCGTCAATGAAAATGTCCCTCGGCTTGCCGTCAAGCGTTATGTTTCTCAGGAATATCGCCCCCATCAAAGTTGTTCAAACTCAACGTCAGAGAATGTCTCCTCTTCTGGACGCTGGGGAATCTCACCGTGGAAGCATTGGTTTTTAATGTATTCTACTACTTCTGCATAACCCTCGCGGAACTTCTCGAAATCCTCCTTGTAAAGGAAAATCTTGTGCTTGTCGTAAGTGAAAGTGCCGTCAGGATTGTTCCTGCGCTTGCTTTCCGTGATGGTCAGGTAGAAATCATCTCCACCCTTCGTTGACTTTACGTCAAAAAAGTAAGTTCTCTTCCCCGCGCGTACCGGTTTGGAGTAAACATCTTCGTCCTCTTTGTACATAGTCTTATTTATATTATTCAAGCAAAAATAGGATTTTTTTGTCAATCGTGCTATCTTTGTGCATAAATTGTTTGAAAAAAATGCTCGGAAGAAGAATTCTCCGCATAAAAGCCTTCAAGACGGTTTACAGTTTCGCGGAAAATCCGGATATGACTCTCAAGGAGGCGACACGGCAGCTGGACCAGTCCTGTGAGGCCACAAGAGACCTTTATCTCCTGATGCTTTCCCTCCCCTGCGCCGTCACCGCAGAGGCCGCGGAAAGAATCGAAGCCGCAAAGTCAAAGTTCCATCCCACTCCGGAGGAACTCGCCCCCAATATGAAATTCGCCGAGAACGGAATCGCCGCGATTCTGAGGCAGGACCCCGATTTCAACAAGATATTGCAGAAGAAGAAATTCAGCTGGGACCAGTGTGACGTTCTTCTGAGACATCTGTACGACAACTTGCGCGAGAAGGATTACTTCAAGGAATATATGTCAGACAGCAAACGCAGTCTCAAGGAGGATGCGGCATTGTGGACACGCTTCTTCGAAGAGGAGATTGAGGACAACAGGGAGATTGAGCCCATTCTCGAGGATATGAACATCTGGTGGAACGACGACCTTGCATACGCCCTGATATGGGACTGCAAGACCATAGCCCAGCTGGCGAAAGGAAGAGGCTGGACAATGCCGGAACTCTATCAGAGCGAAATGAGGAAAGACCCGGGCGCGGAGGACGACAGGAAGTTCGTGCACAAGTTGGTGGAGAAAGCCGTCACCGGCTATGACCGGTACTGCGAAACAATCTCAGGCTGCACTCCCAAGTGGGACCGCAGCAGAATATGCACGACCGACCTCGTGCTCATAGCCTGCGGGCTCGCTGAATCGGAAGCCTTCCCAGGCACCGCCCGGAGCGTGATAATCAACGAATACGTGGAGATTTCCAAGTTCTACAGCACCGGCGAGTCAAGGGCTTTCGTTAACGGAATACTGGACAAACTAACATCACAGAAAATATGATTTCAATTTTGGACGCGGCTCCCGCCGGAGCCAATGCAGCCCAGGGAATGGGCGGTGGAAGTATGACCTGGATAATGCTCATACTCATCTTCGTGATTATGTGGCTCTTTATGATTCGTCCCCAGCGCAAGCAGCAGAAGAGGATAGAGGAAATGCGGGCTTCTCTCGCGAAGGGAGACAAGGTGGTGACCGCAGGCGGCATAAAGGGTGTCATAGCCGAAGTCAACGACAACGACATCCTCATAAAGGTGGACGGAGAAGTCAAGCTCCGCGTCGACAGGAACTGCGTAAACCTTGAGGCATCTGATGCCAAGTCAGAAGCAAAGAAATAACAGGGGCAAGGTTACGGCCACGATTCTGGCCGTCTTTCTGTCCTGCCTCATCTGGCTCACCTTCAATCTCAGTCAGACTTACACTGAGACTGCGGGCGCGCAGATTTATGCCACGAGCAATCTGGAAGGGCGGGCGTCGACCAGCGTCAATTCAGTCCAGATAATAGCAAGGGTGAGGGCCAGCGGCTTCTTCTTCCTCAGGGAGGCCGGCAAGCAGGATGTCATAAAGACGGTGAAGTTCAACCCGGAAGACCTTGTCAACGTCAACAGAGGGGACTATTTCGAAATCAGCGAATCCGCTCTGAGACGATACACCTCCATCTTCGGGAAGGACGTGTACATAGAGTCCGTCCAATCCGGGAACGCAGAATTCAAGTTTCTGCCCGAAAGCCACAAGAAAGTGCCTGTCAGGGCAGTCCAGTCGATAAATTTCAAGCCGCAGTACTGCGCGATGGGAGGAATAAAGTTCGCGAAGGACTCGGTGACGGTGTACGGGGAGCCCTCCAAACTTGAGATGATTGACTTTGTCACCACCTCGCAGATAAGCAGGAACGACGTGGGAGGGAGCATTCACGGCACGGCATATCTCGAAGCCCCGGCCGGGACAAGACTTTCCTTCAATTCGGTAAGTTACTCCCTTGACGTCATACGCTTCGTGGAATTCAAGCGCACCGTGCAGATAGGCATAAGGAACGTACCCAGGGGCACGTCTCTGTCCTTCTACCCTAAAACGGTCCAGGCCACCTTCAGATGCGCCTTCCCCGCCCCCAACTCGGATGTGGACAAGATTGAGTTCTACATAGACTACCTGGATTTCCAGAAATCCATATCCGGGCGCTGCGCAATCCGCACCACAGAAATACCCGACGAACTCATCAGCCTTCGCCTGGAGCCGGAGGTCTGCGAATGTCTTGTGACTTCATCCGTTGACCAACTATGAAAACCATACTCGTGACAGGACCCATAGCCGGCGGGAAATCGACAGTCTGCGCAATCCTGAAATCAAGGGGGTACGCAGTGTATGACTCGGATTCGCGGGCCAAGGCGCTGTACACGGAGATTCCCGGTCTGAAAGAGCGGATTTGCAGCAGACTGGACATAAATTTCGAAGACCTGGACATCATATTCAGGGACCGGGACAGGCGCCTCCTGCTGGAGGACATCCTGTACCCTCTCGTGAGGGAGGACTTCGAAAGATGGAAAAAGGAGCAGGACGCGCCCTGTGTCATATTCGAGTCGGCCAACGCCTGGGGCAAGTCCCAGTTCGACGGATGTTTCGACGAGGTATGGCTGGTCAAGGCCCCCTACGGACTGAGGGCGGGCCGCAACCCGAAAGTCGGCCAACGCGACGCGGCGCAGAATTTCGACAGCGTCCGGCCCGACGTCGTGATTACAAATGACGGCAGTCCCGAACAACTGAAACAGAATTTGGAAAAGATATTATGGAAAAGACAGATTTAGCAAAGATTCTTTCGGCGTCCGGCTATCACGGACTCTACAGATTCGTTGCCCAGGCCCGCAACGGCGCCATCGCCGAATCGCTTGAAGACGGGAAAAGGCTGGTGTTCCCCACCAATTCACGGGTGACGTCACTTCAGGACGTGGCCATATACACCTCAGAGGGAGAAATGAGACTCGCAGAAGTGTTCACCGCCCTCAAGACGGCTCTCAAGGGCGCAGAAGCTCCCGGTTCCAAGTCTTCCGAGAAAGAAATCAGAGAACTGTTCGACAAGGCGGTTCCCGACTACGACCCCGACCGTTTCTACATTTCCCATATGAAGAAAGTCGTGGACTGGTACAATGAACTCCTGAAGTTCGCTTCTCTGGAATTCGTAACGGATGAAGACAGACAGAAAGAACAGGAGAAAGCTTAGAGCCGTAACACTCGGCTGTTCGAAAAACACTGTTGACACCGAACATCTGCTGGCCTGCCTGTCGGACATCTTCGAGATTGTATCCGACGGTCCCGCCGACATCCTGCTTGTAAACACCTGCGGATTCATCGGAGACGCCAAGGAGGAATCCGTCAACACAATCCTGGAGGCCGTGGAGGAGAAGAAGCAGGGCTCCTTCGGCTCAGTTGTGGTGTTCGGTTGCCTGAGCCAGCGCTATGCCGACTCCCTCCGCGGGGAGATTCCCGAGGTTGACGCCTGGTTCGGAGCCAGGGACCTCAATCCCCTGCTCCGCTATCTGGGCGCTGAAGTCGAGACCGGAACCCGGAGGTATCTCACCGAACCCGGCAGACCCTACGCCTATCTGAAAATTTCCGAAGGTTGTGACAGACGGTGCTCATACTGCGCCATCCCGTTCATCCGCGGAGCCCACAGGTCCGTTCCCATTGAGACCCTGGTCGAAGAGGCCCGCTCCCTTGCAGCAAATGGCATTCGTGAACTTGAACTCATAGCCCAGGACAGCACCTTCTATGGCCTGGACCTGTATCATCGCAGAGCCCTCGCAGACCTGCTCAGGGCGCTTTCCGAAGTCGAAGGCATAGAATGGCTGAGGATTCATTACAGTTATCCGGCCTCTTTCCCGGAGGACGTGCTGGAGCAGATGGCGGACAATCCTAAGGTCTGCGCGTATATGGACATACCCCTCCAGCATATCTCGGACAGGATTCTGGACCGTATGCACAGGGGAATAGACGGAAAGGGGACAAGGGAACTGATTGCAAGGATGAGGGAGAAGGTGCCGGGAGTAGTGCTGCGCACCACGATGATAGTGGGGTTCCCCGGAGAGACCGGGGAAGAATTCAAACAGCTTCTGGACTTCGTCAGGGAGGCGCGCTTCGAAAGGCTCGGAGCTTTCACCTATTCGGAAGAGGAGGGAACCTTCGGAGCCGACAATTTCGAGGATGACGTCGATGCATCCGTCAAGGCCGGCAGGCTCGACGAACTTATGAGGCTGCAGAGCGGAATTTCCCTTGAATACAACCTTTCCAGGGTCGGAAGCGTAGTCAGGGTTCTGGTGGATGACTTCAGCGCCGGAATGCTAGTCTGCCGTTCGCAGGGAGAATCCCCCGACGTGGACGGCGAAATTCTGGTCAAATGCCCAGGAACCGGGGACCCGGCGTCCCTGGTTGGAAGTTTCATCGACGTGAAGATAGTATCCGCCGACGTCTATGACGTCTTTGCGGAGCCTGTGTAGTCTGAAACAGTCTTCCTGTACCCCAGTCGATACAGTTCCACCGCGGCGCCTACACGGAACACAACCCCGTAGGAACGGACGAGCGCGTAGAAGCCAATGTCCGTCTGGCTCTCAATCTGCTCCCTGCGAAGAAGCACCTGCACTGCCATGGACAGACTCTTCATCAGGGAAACGGTGAAAGCGGAGTCCGATTCATCCAGTTTCAGCACGTCGGCCAGTATGTGGTCATCCATATCGTCGAATCCCCTGCTTCCGTAATAATCCGCATAGCCATCTTCCCTGTGGGAATCCCAGTCGGAATCCCAGAAGTGCGCGACAGCCATTCCCAGAAAGCCGGCGAAACCTATCGCCGCGTCGGGGAACTCGTTGAAGTTCTCCACCGCGTCGCCGACATAATCCTTCACGAACCTGTCCCAGACCTGTTCTATGTCAGGACTCAGGAACACCCTGCCGTCCTGCTCGCAGGTCTCGTCCAGAACCTTGGAAGACTTGCATATTTTCAGGAGCCCGCCTTCCAGCACGCTTTCGAAATTATCCAGATACCTGTCCCTGTCCATAAATGTGAATCGTTTCTTTGAACCTCACAAAATTAGCAAATTTTGCACAGAAACAGGCAATTCCTGCCCCGCAGACGGAAGCGTTGCGTGAAATCCGCACCTAAAAATCTTTGATTTATAATAAAATATGATTAATTTTGCGAGGATAGGGTATTTAAGTGAACGTTATGCTCGAAGGCGTAAGAGACCAAGTAAACAGGCTGATTGCACTCTACGAAGCGCAGAAACAGCGTGCGGACCTTCTGGAAAAGGAACTCCTGAACAGCAGACAGGAACTTGACACCCGCAAAAAGCAGATTACCGAGTTGAATCGACAGATAGACAACCTGAAACTCACCGGGGCCTTTATGGGCAGCGGAGGGTCTCCGGCAGCAAAGGAGAGAATAAACAGGTTGATAGGAGAGATTGACAAATGCATTGACATTCTTCAGAAGTAATGGCAGACCAGAGTATTACAATCAAGATTGCAGACAAGACATACCCCCTCAGGGTAAACAGCCCCGAGACCGAACAGTGTATGCGCCTTGCAGCAGAAAGGATAAACTCCATGCTTGCCGTTTACAACGAGAAGTTTCCCTCGAGCGACCTTTCCGACAAACTTGCTTTCGTGGCGCTTAATGAGAGCGCTGCCAAGTTTGCAGCCCAGCACGTTGCTGCCGTGCAGAAGGAAGAGGTGGCTACATTTGAAAGAGAGATGGGAGTTTATCTGAACAAGATAGAGAGTAGCCGTTAGGCCCCGCTGCTGAAACTGATAAGTTCCACGGAACCGGGTACACTCGGCTGAGGATGGCAGGCCTGCCGGACAGGAAGCCAGAGACAGTACGGAGCCCAAAACCTGCAGAGAGTGATTTCTGCCAATAGGGCCGACGGCGTTTTTTATTCGGTATCTGCCTTTTGCAGCAGATACCGTTTTTTTGACAATATGAACATCAACAATATATAAGTTATGTGGTATCTTTATATTCTGGCAGCCGCCGGCGGAGCCGTCGTAGCGCTTGCCGCCTACATATTGATAAGCCGCACGGTCTTCAAGGACCGCAGGAAGGCTGTCATTGAGAAAGCCGAGCTTGAGGGCGAGAACATCAAGCAGCAGAAAATACTTCAGGCCAAGGAGAGGTTCCTCCAGCTCAAGAGCGAGCACGAGGCCCACGTGAACCAGAAGAACAACGAACTCCGCGACAGGGAGAACGACATCAAGTCACGCGAGGGACAACTGCGGGAGCAGGCCAGCGAACTTGGAAAGCGCCAGCACGACCTCGATTCCCAGAAAGGCCAGCTGAACGCCCAGAAATCCGTTCTCGAGGCCAAGATGGAAGAATGCGAGAAACTCACCGCCCAGGTGAACAAGGAGTTGGAATCCGTGGCCGGAATGTCCGCCCAGGACGCGAAGAACCTTCTGATTGAGAATATGAAGGCGGAAGCCCGCACTGAAGCCCAGGCCTACATAAACGACACAATCGACGAGGCGAGGCTCAACGCCGCCAAGGAGGCCAAGCGCATAGTGATAAACACCATCCAGCGCACTGCCACGGAAACGGCGATAGAGAATGCCGTGACCTCCTTCCCCATAGACAACGACGAAATAAAGGGAAGAATAATAGGCCGCGAAGGCAGGAACATCAGGGCGCTTGAAGCCGCCACCGGAGTTGAAATCGTCGTGGATGACACCCCCGACGCAATCCTCCTTTCCGCATTCGACCCCGTACGCAGGGAAGTGGCCCGTCTGGCGCTCCACCAGCTGGTGGTTGACGGACGCATCCACCCCGCCCGCATAGAGGAGGTCGTGGCCAAGGTGCGCAAGCAGTTGGAGGAAGAGATACTGGAAACCGGCAAGAGGACCTGCATAGACCTCGGAATCCACGGTATGAGCATGGAGCTCGTCAGGATGATAGGCCGAATGAAATACCGTTCCAGCTACGGTCAGAACCTTCTCCACCACTCGAGGGAAGTGGCGAACATCTGCGCCATAATGGCATCGGAACTCGGGCTCAACCCCAAGGCGGCGAAGAGGGCCGGCCTGCTTCACGACATAGGCAAGGTAAGCGAGGAAGACCCGGAACTGCCTCACGCCCTGCTCGGAGCCAAGCTCGCCGAGCAGTGCAAGGAACGTCCGGAGATAGTCAATGCCATAGGTTCCCACCACGAGGAAATGGAAATGACCTCACTGATAGCACCCCTCGTACTTGTGGGTGACGCAATATCAGGAGCCCGTCCCGGAGCCCGCCGTGAAGTGATTGAGAGTTACATCAAGAGACTCAAGGGTATGGAAGACCTTGCCGCCTCATATCCCGGCGTGGACAAGAGCTATGCCATCCAGGCAGGCCGCGAACTGCGCGTGATTGTGGGCGCGGAAGACGTCAGCGACGAGCAGGCGGCCACCCTCAGCACGGACATCGCCCAGCGTATTCAGGAAGAGATGACCTATCCCGGACAGGTCAAAATCACGGTTATCCGCGAGACCCGTTCAGTGGCCTACGCCAAATAATACTTCCGTCACACATAACGCTGTCTATGCAGCCACAGTCGGCAGCATAGACCCAGGATGAGATGAGGTTGTCGCAGGGGGTCAGGCGCGTGTCGGACAAATCTATCAGAACGGCATCCGCCAGATACCCCTCGGCAATCCTGCCCGCCTTCAGCCCGAATGCGGCCGCACCGTTTTCGCAGGCCCATCCAATCACCTGGGAGGCAGGAAGAAGTTCGGGGTCCCCGGCCACCTTGGCGAGCAGGGCGGCGAACTTCATCTCCTCACGCATATCCAGATTGTTGTTGGAAGACGCCGAGTCCGTACCAAGCGTCACGCGCACTCCCGACGCGATGGCGTCTTCATAGGGGAAGCGCCCGCTTGCGAGTTTCATATTGGAGCAGGGGCAGTGGCTTACGCTCACTCCCCTTTCGGCCAGTATGTCCCACTCCTGTCTGTCAACGTGGACGCAGTGAGCAGCGATGACGTCGGGGCCCAGCACCCCGAGCGAATCCAGATACCGCACCGGAGTGGTTCCGTGTTCTCGCAGGCAGTCCTCCACCTCACGGGCGGTTTCGGAAAGGTGTATGTGGATTTTCAATCCGTTTTCCCTCGCGATTTCCGCGCTTTTCCTCAACTTCTCGGGGCCCACGGTATAGATGGCGTGCGGCGCCATTGCGAGTTGTATTCTGCCCCCGGTGGGGTCCTTGAACGTCCTGATGAACTCCAGCTTCTGACGGCCCACGTCTTCCGTATGGTTTTCCATAACGGTAATGCCTATGCAGGCCCTGACACCGGCCTTCTCAGCTTCGCTGATGGCCTGCTCTATCTCGAAGTACATATCGTTGAAGAACACCGTTCCTCCCCGTGACATTTCCCTGATGGCGAGTTCGTTGCCCTTCCTTATGTCCTCGGCGGTCATTTCGGCTTCCCTTGGCCAGATGTATTCCGTGAGCCATTTGTGCAGGGGGAGGTCATCTCCGCCACCCCGCAGGTACATCATTCCCGTGTGTGTGTGGGTGTTGTAGAAAGCCGGGATTACGGCCTTCCCGGCGCAGTCCAGGGAACGGGCGTCCGCCACCGTGTCAGGAGCGTCCAGGCTGACGAACCTGCCGTTTTCCACCAGTATATTGCATTTGCGGGACTTGAAAGTCACGCCCTTCAACAGCAACCTTTCCATATCGAATTCATTTTAATAGATTGTGCCTTGCGGCATCCTTGTCCGACATTATCATATCCCCGGCAGGAATCTTCCAGTCTATGCCCAGCGCCGGGTCAAGGGCCTGAACGCCGTCTTCCGCCTCAGGGTGATAATATTCGTCACACTTGTATTGGAACACAGCCTCCGGTGAAAGCACCGAGAACCCGTGGGCGAAGCCTTTGGGGACATACATCTGGAGATGGTTCTCCGAGCTGAGTTCTATGCTGAAATGTTTCCCGAAAGTGGCCGAGTCGCGCCTGAGGTCCAGGACGACGTCGAGCACCCTGCCCCGGACACAGCTTACGAGCTTTGCCTGAGCATAGGGTTCCTTCTGGAAATGAAGTCCGCGTACCACGCCATAGACGCTTCGGCTCTGGTTTTCCTGGACAAAAACGACCGGTCCGGCGACGGCCTGAAACTCCCGCAGGGAGAACTTCTCGAAAAAGTACCCCCTTGCGTCTCCGAACACCCGGGGCCGGAGAATGAGCAGACCGTCGAATTCCGTTTTCAGTATTTCCATATCAAAATCAGTTTTCAATCTTTTTCAGGTCCCCGAGGGGAAAATCGAACAGGGCGGTGGCGCTGCTCCCCAGATGCACGGCCAGGCACCTGCGGTCATCGACGCTGACAAGTTCATATATCCTCCCGGCCAGGGGGCCTCTCACTATCTCCACCCTGTCCCCGGCGGCATACCGGCCCGGGACCACTTCCACGGGCACATCCACCCCGTTCACGAAGTCACGGAAGTTCTCGAAGTCGCAGTCCCGCACTATCGCGGGAGCCTTGTTTGCCGAGTCGAACATCCAGGCGCATATTCCGTAAACCCTGGAAGTGAGTTCCCTCCGGTGAGCGTCATCGGCCCTTACGAAAATCATCCTGGGCAACACGGGGACCATAACCGTCTTCATCCTGTCGGACCACTTACGCCTCACTTTCCGCACCGGGAACCAGAATTCCTCCCCAAGCGCGGCAAGCGCCTCGGCGGCCTTCCTCTCCTGACAGGATTTTGTCAGGGCTATGTACCAGTGCACCTCATTTTTCGTCATAGGCCGAGAACTTGGAATTGCAGGACAGGAATTCAGGAATCATCTTCTTCATACTCCTGACCATATTCTCCATATCGGAATTCTGCGCCATACCCATAATCTCTTCCAGGCCGCGGACAGTCCCGTCATATTCCAATTTCCTGACGTTGGCCACCCTTATTCGCTTGTGTGACGAGGGAGCGGTGTTCTCTTCGCCTGAAAGGACCTCTTCGTAGAGTTTCTCTCCCGGCCTCAAACCCGTATATACAATCTTTATGTCCACGTCGGGCTTCAGGCCCGCAAGCCTTATCATATGCCGGGCCAGGTCGTCTATCTTCACAGGGTCACCCATATCGAAAGCGTAGATATTGTTGCCTTCGCTCATTGTCACAGCCTCCAGAACGAGCCTGCAGGCCTCCGGGATAGTCATAAAGTAACGGTTGACGTCCCGGTGTGTCACCGTCACGGGGCCGCCTTTGTTTATCTGTGCGGCGAACCTCGGGATAACCGAGCCGTTGGAGCCAAGCACGTTTCCGAAACGGGTCGTGACGAACCGGGTGCGTCCCTGTCTCGCTCCGCTCTCGACGGCGGGTCCCAAGGCCTGGACATACATTTCCGCAAGCCTTTTCGAAGCGCCCATCACGTTGCTGGGATTGACCGCCTTGTCCGTGGATATCATCACCATCTTGTCCACGCCGTATTCCAGACATTTGTCCGCCACGTTCCTGGTTCCTCCCAGGTTCACGACAACCGACTCGCAGGGGTTCTCCTCCATCAGGGGAACGTGCTTGTAGGCCGCGGCGTGGAATACTATCTCCGGTTGCCATTTCCTGAAGACATAGTCGAGTCTTCCGGGGCTCCTGACATCACCGATGACGGAGACGCACTTGACCTCGGGATGTTCGTCGGAGAATTCGAGCTTGAGATTGTGCATCGGAGTCTCGGCGTTGTCGAAGAATATCAGTTTCCCCACCTTGAATTTTGCAAGCTGGCGGCACAGTTCGCTTCCTATGGAACCGGCCGCGCCCGTCACCAGCACCGTCTTTCCTTCCAGGAAGGTCCGGATTTTTTCCATCGAAATCCGTATTTCCTTTCTTCCGAGAACGTCGGAAATCTTGATTTCACGGATTTGGGGTTCGTCGGTCCTGTCACCTTCCCGGACCTGTTCGGAATCGGGAACGACCATTATTTTCAGGCCCAGGTCGAAGGCGACCCGCACTATGCGGTTCTGCTCCATATTGACCAGGCTCCTTTCAGGGAAAAGTATTATGGAAGCTCCGGACTGCTCCTGCGCCCGCATCAGGGACTCGGACGAATCGACGAAGAAAGCCGGTATGCCTTCCAGGGTAAGGCCTGCTCCGGATACGGAGGTGGAGATGAAGCCCACCACCTTGTAGTGCCTGGAATTCCTCAGCCTCTTGACGTGAGCCACCGAAATCTCCGAGATGCCGTAAACGAGCACGTTCTGTCTTCCCCGCTTGTCATTCTGGTTCTCCAGGAGAGCCTGATAGCCCACTATCATAAAAACCCTCGTGGCAACCAGCAGCACCAGAGTCATCACAGCGTCCAGGATACCGAGCAGCCAGAAGTTCGGAGAAAGTCCCGGCAAAGGACTCAGCAGAGCGAGCAGGGCAAGTGTCCCGGCGGCAAATTCTCCTTTCAGCAGGGAGGCCAGGGCAAAATAGGTAACGTCATTGGCCGACGTGTGTCTTATGACCTTCTTGTGAGTCCTCAGGGCAAGGAAGATGGCGATGGACCACAGCAGCGAAACCGGCAGATACCGGCTCAGGAACAGCGGATTGAACACTTCTTCCCTGTGGAACAGTCCACCTATTACCATCACCAGGAAAGAAGCCGACACTGACAGAAGCAAGTCCATCGCCAGCACTATCTTGGAACTCAGATAATGCGAAAAAAGTCCGGCAAGCCTGTTTGTAATCCTAATCTTCATCCTATATTTCTCCGAACAGCAGTTTTTTGTCAGTCATAATCTTTTCCCGTACGGAAGCGGGTTCGAAACTCCAACGGCCTATGACGGCGCTGTTCCCCACCAGTTCGGAGTTCACGTTTCCGTATTCCAGGAAATATTCTTTCACCAGGTCCCTGACATCAGGATACCGCTCCGTGACGATGGCATCCAGTTCATCCGCAGGAATCCCGGCCCCGTATTCCAGCAATCCGCCTCCCCCGGCGCCGCGGTAGGAGTTCACAGCCACGGAATAAACGGCATCAGGACGGAATTCGGAACCGTCGGCCATCGATATTATCCTTATTCTCCGGCCGAAAGGCTTCTGAGGCCATACCTCGTAAACTATTCCGGCGGCCGAGTCGAAGTTGAAACCGTTGCCCTCCAGACGCCACCCGGAAGCGGATTGCTCCGAAGGTTTCATCCTGAGGATATGGGAGGAGGAGCCACCTATCCAGGAATCATAGGAATACTCAAGGTAATCCTTGATTTGGGAGCCCTTGAGCCCGATTCTGTAAAGCCGGTTCTCAAAGGGATATATCGTTGTCAGGTCAAGGGACAGGACATCTCCCGCGCGGACCGTTCCGTCAAGGGTCAGGGGCGCGGCAAAGGAAATGTCCGCGCCGGAGTACCGGAGCTGGACCGAATGGATGAGGTTAAGATAGTCGGACATTCCGGCATATGCGTCGGAAGCGCGCAGTTCGACGTCGAGCCTGCCCACTTTTCTGTTCACGAATTCCTTCACCTTCAGGAAGTCGGGATGGAACAGGGAAACCATATCGGCGTCTTCCCTGTCAACGCCGACCCTGACAAGTCCGGCTGAAATGCGCTTGCCCTGTCCTTTTCCGCCGGAATCTATCCTGGCGTGGCCGAGGAATGCCGCCTTCGCTCCGCTGTTGACCAGCGCCATACTGTCATTCGCACAGGTATATTGCCGGTGGTCGTGAGCGCACAGCACCAGGTCCACACCCCGAAGCGAGTTCATAAGGTCCATCCCCTGGTCCTCAAGGACAAGTCCGTCGCCCCTGCCGGTTCCTGAATGGACCGCCACAATCACGACGTCGGGTCTTGTCTTCCTGCGCAAGGCATCCACCCTTTCCTGGACCAGAGGGACCAGGGAGACGAAATCCATCCCGCTCCACTTTTCCTCGTCCAGCCAGTTCCTGATGTTGGCATTGGTGTATCCGAGCACGAGGACCTTCATCCCGGCCCTCCTGAAAACCTTGTATTCAGGGAAGTACGGTGTTCCCCCGGCAGCGGGGGTATTGCCGGCGAGGAATGCGACGCCGGCTTCGGACATAAGCCGCGCCATCCTGTCATAAACCTTGTGTCCCGTCTCGATGTCGTGATTTCCCAACACCACGGCATCGTATTTCATATACTTTGCGATACGGGCGAACAGGTGCGGAGTCAGGCTGTCCTCATAGTTGAAGTAGAATGCCGCAGGGTCCCCCTGAAGACAGTCTCCCGCGTCTATCAGCAACACGTTTTCCTCTCCTTCCGCGCATCGTATGCTGTCAACGTACCAGCTGACGTTCTGGAGCGAGGTGTTCAAGGGTCCGTCCACATAGGAAGAATCGAACCAGGCTCCGTGCACGTCATTGGTTGAAAGCACGTGCAAGGTCCTCCTCCCGGAATTTCCGAGGCCCTGTACGGCAGTTATCAGCAGCGCGCTGACGCACACCGCAAGGATGACCTGTAAACTCGCGCGGAAGAATGTCCTGGTATGTCTTTTCATCTGAGCAAACGAACAATATTTTCGTTAATCCGATAAAGATAAGTAATTTTGCACAAATACCGAATCCGGAATGAACTCCAAGTCAAAAATAATGGTACTCGGCAGTTGTTTCGCCGACGGGATAGGCAAACGGCTCCAGTCAGAAGGGTTCGACGTCTGTCTCAACCCATTCGGCACCCTGTTCAATCCCGCCAGCATATATTCAAGCATAGAAAGGATGCGAGGCGCGCAGCCCTTCACCGAACGGGAATGTGTGGAGATGGGAGCCAACGCGGGCAAGATATGTTCCTTCAGCCATCACACCTCCTTCGCCAGGGTCGAAGCCTCGGATTTCCTGGAGAACGCCAACGCCCGCCTCAAGGAGGCATCACGAGCCTGGGAGGAAGCGGACACTGTGATAATAACCCTGGGCACCGCCTTCGTCTGGAAGCATCAGCCCGAAGGCAGGATAGTGTCCAACTGTCTCAAAAGGCCCGGATACGAATTCACTCACGAACTCCTGGGCCTGCAGGAAGTAAAGGACCTGCTGAACGCCATAATATCGGCGGCACCGGAAAAGGAATTCATCCTGACGGTGTCTCCGATACGGCACCTTGGGGACGGCGCGCACAGCAATCAGGTCAGCAAGTCGACGCTTCTGCTGGCCGAGGAATCGGCGCTGGACCACGGGCGGGTACGGTATTTCCCGGCATACGAGATACTGCTGGACGAGCTCCGGGACTACAAATGGTATGCTCAGGACCGCGTCCACCCCAGTCCTGAAGCCGTGGATGTCATCTGGGAAAGATTTCTCCCCTGGGCGGAGGCAGGAGACTAGTGTCTGAATCCCTTCATTCTCTGCAACAGACTGCCTGTACCGGCGGATTTCATACGTGTGCGGGTACCTTCGAACTGTTTCAACAGCCTGTTGACCTCCGCGATGCCGGTTCCGGAGCCGTCGGCTATGCGCTTGCGGCGTGAACCGTTCAGTTCCTCAGGATGCTCCCTCTCCCACGGGGTCATACTCTGGATTATGGCTTCCGTACTCTTGAAAGCAGTCCTGTTGTCAATGTCCACGTCTTTCATAGCCTTGTCCATTCCGGGGAGCATAGATGCCAGGTCCTTGATGTCACCCATCTTCTTGACCTGCTGAATCTGCTCGTAGAAATCCACCAGGGTGAACTTGTCGTGGGCGATTTTCTTCTTCAGTTCGCGGGCCTGCTTCTCGTCGAACTGTTCCTGCGCCTTTTCCACCAGTGACACCACGTCGCCCATACCCAGGATTCTGTCGGCAACCCTTCCGGGATGGAACGCGTCGAGAGCCTCCATCTTCTCTCCGGTACTGACGAACTTGATGCTCTTGCCGGTGACGCTCTTGATGGAGAGGGCCGCACCTCCCCTTGTGTCTCCGTCCATCTTGGTGAGGACCACTCCGTCATAGTCGATTGCCTCGTTGAACGCCTTTGCCGACTCCACGGCATCCTGTCCTGTCATAGCGTCCACAACGAACAGCGTCTCCGAAGGATTCACGGCCCTGTGAAGGCGGGAAATCTCTTCCATCAGCTCCTTGTCGAGCACAAGGCGTCCGGCAGTATCCACTATCACTGCCCCGTACCCTTCCCTCTTGGCCTGGGATATTGCCTCCAGGGCCACTTTCACGGGGTCTTTCTCTCCCTCGATTGAGAATACCGGCACCGACACCCCCTCTCCCAGGGTTTTCAGCTGGTCAACAGCGGCGGGACGGAAACAGTCGCAGGCGGCGAGCATAACCCTCATTCCCTTCCTGCTCTTGAGATACAGGGCGAGCTTGCCGCAGAACGTAGTCTTTCCGGAACCGTTCAGGCCCGCGACAAGAACCACAGCGGGAGAGCCCTTGACATTGATGTCGGAACTTTCGGAGCCCATAAACAGGGCCATCTCGTCCCTTACTATCTTGACCATCATCTGCTGTGGCTTGACGGCGGTAAGCACGTCGGAGCCCATTGCCTTGGTCTTGACCCTGTCACAGAAGTCCTTCGCCACCTTGTAGCTGACGTCGGCGTCAAGCAAGGCCCGGCGGATTTCCTTGACGGTTTCAGCAACGTTTATTTCTGTTATCTTACCCTGTCCTTTCAGCAGTTGGAAGGAGCGCTCAAGTCTTTCGGAGAGATTCTCAAACATATTTCGATTCTGATTTTCCCCTCTCGGGGATATGTTGCAAAATTAGTAATTTTAGGATTACCAAACTAATATAACATTATGATTTTCTTTAAAAAAAAGCCGCGCCGCCAACTATCAGCGCGCCATCGACAAGAGGACCAGGGCCTCTTTGGATGAATGGGTCAGAAACGGCAGGTACCTTGTTGAGATGAGCATCGGTGAAGCTGCCGACGAACTCGGCCTGGACCACACCCAGCTGGCCTTCTATTTCAGATTCTACGAGCACACGGAATTCCGAATCTGGCGCAAGAGAATGAGAATCGAATATGCCTGCCGGCTTATGAAGGAAAGGCCGGACCTGCCGCTGTCATCAATCGGGGAATACGTAGGAATTCCCGACAGAAGCAATTTCCGCCGGGAATTTTATGAGATTTGCGGGATGTTCCCCTCCGAGTGGAAGGAACAGAACGTCCGCTGATTATTTCCTGAGGACCTGTCCCACTCCCGAAACCGACGAGTCGATGTCGGGGCACTGAAGTTCCCTGACGTCGACGACTCCCACTCCTGCAACGTCGATGTCCGCACTGCTTGAACGTCCCTTCACCATAACTTTTCCCGCGCCCGCGATGCTCAACGCAAGTTCAGCGGCATCAAGTCCGGAGATTTTTCCTGAAGCGGCGCCGTTCAGGCACACATCGACTTTCTTCGCCCTGAGGGAGTCAAGGTCGAAGGAGGCCGCGCCGTTGACTTCCATACTGAAGTCGGGCGCTTCTATGGGCGAAACGCTTTCGAAAGAGGCCGCGCCGTTGAGTTTCACTTCCCGCAGGGATGGGGAACTCAGCCACACTTCAGGATTTCTTCCCGGCTTGTCTTTCACACGTCCGGCGATTGACACGACGAGCCTGCCTTCTTCGTTGGAAACAACTACCCTGCGTTCCAGTTCCACCGGAACCGAAATATGCACGGAGGACTCTTCCGCGCGGGTGTAGCGGACCTTCGCGGGGATGTTGCACTCGAATTCATCGAAACGCCCCGTCTGACGGACGATGTCAGCCATCTGCACCTGACTGTCGAGGGTGTCGGAAAATTCGGAGTCGAACGCCTCCTCCAGACTCTCCCCCACCGTGTCAAGCACGTCCGAGCCGACTCTGAAAAAGGTGCAGGAAGATGCCGGCGCAAGAGCCAGTACAAGGCATAAAATTCTGTTAATCACTTTCATATCCATATCATTTTATATAATCTGACAAATTGACTCCGAGCAATCCGGCTTTCTTCAGGAAGGCCGGGAGTTCCTGCTCCAGGAACTGGCGCTTCTGCGCTTCCAGGATTCTCTGCCGGGCATCCTCGGCCACAAAGAACCCTATTCCGCGTTTCTGGTAAATGACTCCCATATCGGTCAGCACTTCATAGCTGCGGACCACGGTGTTGGGATTCACCCCTATCTCGGCGCCCCACTCCCTGACGGACGGTATTCTCCCGCCCGTCACCAGCATACCGGACAGTATCCGGGAACAGATATTGTCCGAAATCTGGAGATAAATGGCTTTGTTGTTGTCAAATTCCATATCGAGTCTAATGTTTCAAGGTTTTGATTCTCAAGAAGACAAGTCCCAGAAGCGCCGCGATGTACGCAAGGCTCACCGCGCTTATCAGGATATTGAGGCTGTCTATCAACCGTCTGGCGCCCGCCGAATCCGCCATTGACTGCAACTCGTTAAAGTCTATGTTGACATTGCCCGCAAACACTATCGACAGGATGCTGAACACCAGTCCCAGCAACATCAGGGCGAGAAAAGTCTTCGCGACCTTGGATTTCCTGAAGAATATCGCTCCCAACAGGAAAGGAAGTATGCATTCCGCCCATTCGATGAAGATGATGGCCGGAATGTTGATGCTGATGTCCAGTCCCGTACTGTCCCGGATGAGGGAATTGGCGTTGAACAGCCAGTAAACCAGCGAACGTCCGTAATTCATAGGGAACAGAGCGCTGAGGGCGGAGTCGGTTCCCAGGAGCAGGACGCCGAGGAAGACCGGCAGGACGAGAAGGCAGACCAGACACATCGACAGCCATTTCTCGAAGTTGGATGCGGGCATCATAAGCCAGGATGAGCCGGCCCTGCGTTCGGTCAGGGAGCCGTACATCTTTGCAGGGAAGACCATACTCGCAACTATTGTCGCCACAATCACGGAAGTCACCTGATTCACAGGATTGACGTATGCCGTCCAGGAGCCCGTTATGAGCCTGTTGAACAGAGAATTCACGGCGAATATGACGACGGGGAGGCACCCCAGTATCAGGCCGCTGACAAGAAAGTTGTTCCTGGCCGTCACGAGGTCGTGCAGGAAATACTTTCCGAATCTTGAAGGAGAAAATATCTTGTTCATAGTTCTTACTTGCTGAATATGCCTTTTATCAATTCTTTGTGGGAATGGGCCGCGTTGAACAGAGCCTCTATGTTGACCTTGCTCACCAGGGCGCCCTGATTGAGGTAAACCTGGATGAAGCCGCCCGGAAGCTGTTCGCTGTACAGGCTCTCGGGATGCAGGGTCGTCCCGTAGTCGAAGAACAGTTTCTCCTGTATTTCTTCCATGGACGCATTGAGAAGCACATCCTGACGGTCCAGTATAATGATGGGGTCGATGATGTTCTCAAGGTCACGCACCTGATGGGTGGAAATCACTATGGTCGAGTCCTCGGAGGTGTATTTCATCACAGCGGAACGGAACTGGGCCTTGCTGGGGATATCCAGTCCGTTGGTAGGCTCGTCGAGGAAAAGGTAACTGGGTCTGCACGCGAGCGCGAACGATATGTAGCTCTTCTTCAGTTGTCCGGCCGACATCGCGTTCATCTTCAAGGAAGGGTTCACCTCGAACAGTGACAGCAATTCCAGAAAAACAGAGTGGTCATATCCGGGCCAGAACTTTCCGCAGTCTTTGGCCCAGGTCTCAGCCACGCTGTTGACGGGAGCCACCTCATCCGGAAGGAAATATTGGTTCTGAAGGAATTCGGGCAGGCGGTCGTAAGGAATGAATCCGTCGGAAAGGACAGTGCCCTGCCTTGCCTTCTTCAAACCGCACAGAAGAGTGAGCAGGGTGGTCTTCCCCACTCCGTTCTCCCCGAGCAGTCCGTAAATTTTCCCGGGCTCCAGCGTCAGGTTCACATTCTGCAGGACCGGGGCGCTTCCATAACTGAAAGCAAGATTCTCCACTTTTATCATAATTTGTGTATTAGTTTAATAGTACACTGCAAAGGTATAACAAAAAAATTTATCCGCCAAATTCCTGGCGGATAAATTTTGTCCGGACATTCCGTAAACCTGCGGATAATGTTGTTGCCGGGGTAGCGGAAGTCGCATCCTTAATAAAAGAAGGCGACCGATAATCAGTTATTGAATTTCGTATTCGGCGGTAATCTCCTGAGATGTAGCTTGTCTCTTCAGTTTGAACACGAACTTTCCTGATGCGTCGTATGTCGCTTTGAGATGTTCTTCGACAGAAGCGAAATGGGTCATGAACATATTCATCAGTTCCTGGGCGGACGTTGTGCCGTTTTCCGTATTATCCGCCAAAAAGAATATTGACTTTCCGGAAAGCATATTGTTTTCTACAAAGTTCCATAGCGCCCCTCTGTAATCCACCTTTGTATTTCCATAACTTGTGCAATTGAGCGACCACTCCTGTGTGAAACGGAAAGGCATAGGCAGACTTATCTCCTGATGGCTGGAGGCTTTTGCATCCGCCTGCTGGAAAGTTGTTTTCACACCGACGGGATAGATATCAGTAGATATCGCATTTCCGTTTATATCTTTAAAGCCATAGAAATATCCTCCCGTGCGGTATTTCCAAGTATTGTCTATCACGAGTTTTGCAGTTCCGGAAGTGACGTTGTCTATGGAGACAAACAATGAGTTGGTCTGTGACATTGAACTCACCTGCAGGTCACCTGCCTGCCAGCAATAATAATTGTCGCTGCTCAGATACCAGCCGCCCGGAAGTCCGGTGTATGTCCATTTGGCTTCAGCTCCATTGACTGATTTGGCGATGGAGATATCCTGTTTGCTGCGTGTCGTGCCGACACCGACCTGGTGTGTCGTGCCTGTTGTCCAGGAATGACTGTATGACCCTGAAATCATTCCGGAAAAGCCGCCACCCTTGCTTCCGCCTATGCTTCCTCCGACAGTCAGGCCGTTTGTCTCTGATTCCATGGTCCCATTTGTTACGGTTGTGGTAGTAGTGGTGGTTGCGTTGGCCGATTCCGGGTGGGATGAACGGATGAGTATGCTTTTACCTGACATCTGAATTTTCATCTTGGTTTCCCAACTTAAGAAATGATGATAGTACAGTACGTTTGCCGAGCCGATTTTTCCAAAACTACCTAACCACATGCCCACATCATACGTCTTCGACCACCAGTTTCCATGTTTGCTGACACTCGGAACAGGACCTATCATATTTGACCGGAATTCGACATCCTGGGTAATAAGATAATAATCAGTATGTTTATATGTGTCGTGTGCGGCCACATAACTGATTGTTTCAATGAATGCCTCTTTTTTGCTCCTCAAATCCGTAAAAGGACACTCCGAAAATGTTTCATTGTTAAATTGAACAGAAGAAGCCGGCATATAATAGTTTATGTCGTGGAGGAAAGTCTCGGAAATCTTTGCCTTTTCGACATCATCCGCGAAACTCTCCCCTGCCTGTTCCAATATGCATTTATTAATCCATCCGGCGGCGGCATCCGCCCTGAGTCCTATCTGGTATGGAGTCGCTTTGGATTCTCCGGACTGACCGTCGCCATCGACATCTTCACAATAAAGAATATCCTTTTTGCTGACGCCAAGGCCGCTCCAGACTTTTTCGACATCCTCGGGCAACTGAATCTGCGAGAACAATCTGTTCGTCGTGGACAAGTCGGGGGTCTGGTCATCAATCTTCATATTGAACTTCAATATGCTCTGTGAATTCAGGGCCTCAGCCATCTTGGGCTGGAAAATATCGTTGAACCCGGCATGCGTAGGAGTAACGAAGAAGATGACTCCACCTTTATTGTAGCAATCATAGATGTCAAGATAGTCCTCCTTCTTCAGCGACCCGGACTTGAGAGCCTCGTCTGTCACGAGGCACACGTCCGTACCCGAGGCATACGAGTTTGAGATGCTGAAGAATCTTTTGAGCAGAATTTCCCCGAAACCTGCCTGCACGTTACCGTACAGAACGGCTCTGTTTGCGATTATCTTTCCTCCCTGGTCTTCAATCGGTTCATCAGGGACCTCCGGCGAGCGGCCGGGAGTATAGATTGTGGTTGAAGTGGTGTGGTTCGCGCCTGCATTGTCCACAACCGTGACGGTAAGTATGGCGTCCGAAGCGTAATCAGGAGTGTCTACGATCACTACAAAAGGATCACCGGACACCAGACCATCCTCTCCGAACTCTGGTTTGTATACTTTTACCTTCCATTCTCCGGAAGCATCTTCCGCCTTTGTGGCAACGGATGTTGAAACACCGTCGTCGCTCGCGATTTCAGCCTTGATTGCGGCGAAATCATCCTTGGTATAGAGAGCCGGAAGTATGAGATATATGGTGTCCTTTTCCTCGACGAGCAACTTTTCGTATGTGCCGAACCTTATCGTTGCATCACGACGAGGCAGGCGGACCGAGGTGCCGTCAGTAAGGATGAACTCTATTGAAGACTCGGTAATTTTCATTTCACCGAGATAAGAGAATGAACCTGAGGCGAACGCAGATACATTATAGACGGTTATTTCCGTACCATCATCAAGTACAATCTTATACCCTTCGCCATTACTGCCTGAGAACATCTCGACGGACGACACTCCATTGAGATTAGCTACGGCATCCTGCAATGCGGCTACGGCATTTACGGCATCCTGGGATGTCTCGCACCAGGCTTTGAGCGAAGCGACCTGCTCCTGTAAATCCTTGATATCCTGCTTTATCTGTGTGTCGTCATATTTATGACAGGATACAACGCAGAGCAGTACTGCAAATGAAAGAAGAATACGTTTCATCATACACTACCGTATATGTTTATACCAAATGTAATATAATATACCAATCGGCAACACCGCCCGGCTCAAATTCTTCTCTCCGGTTGCGCTTCGTACCTGAACCCGGGGCTCCTTTATTCCTCCGCGGGCTTCATTGTAGTATAGACGTTGGTGACGTCCTCATCGTCTTCCAGAAGATTGATGAGTTTTTCAAGAGTCGAGCGCTGCTCTTCCGTCACTTCCTTGAGTTCGACGTTGGGAATCTGCTCGAATCCTCCGGAAGTCAGTTCGTAGCCGTTCTCCTCTATATATTTCTGAATCTGTCCGTAAGAGGCATAGTCTCCGTAGATTACCACGAGTCTGGTGACGTTGCCGTCCTTGTCCTCTTCCTCCTCGCGGAAGATTTCCTCGGCGCCGTAGTCTATCATCTCAAGCTCGAGTTCCTCGAGGTCCATACCCTCCTTCTCCTTGATGCGGAACACGCACTTGTGGTCGAACATAAAGGAAACGGAGCCGCTGGTTCCGAGAGAACCTCCGCATTTGTTGAAATAGGAACGGACGTTGGCAACCGTACGGGTGTTGTTGTCCGTCGCCGTTTCCACAAGATACGCTATTCCGAAGGGGCCGTATCCTTCATATACCACCTCCTTGAAATCTCCCTGCTTGCTTTCGGTAGCCTTCTTGATGGCTCTTTCTATGTTCTCCTTGGGCATCTGCTCAGAGCGGGCTTCAGCCATAAGGGCGCGGAGACGGGGGTTGCCGGTAACGTCGGGACCTCCCTGCTTGACGGCGATAGTGATTTCCTTTCCGAGTTTGGTGAACGTGCGGGCCATATGACCCCAGCGTTTCAGTTTTCTTTCCTTGCGGAACTCAAATGCTCTTCCCATTGCGCGTCTCCTTATTCTTCAATTCTTGCGATGTACTTGAGGGCATCCGCTATTTCGGGTGACATAGGATAGAATTTCCTGATTCTGTCGTAGCACTCCAGGGCCTTGTCATTCGCACCGAGGGCCTCATACGTGACACCCGCCTTGAGAAGATAGGAAGCGGCGAACATATTGTCGGCCATATCGGCAGCCTTCACATAGCAATCCACCGCCTTTTGGTAGCTGTCCTCTCCCAGTCCCACGTAAGCGTCGCCCTCGCAGGCCTTGGCACGGGGTCCCAGAACGGGGTCCTTCACCTTGTATTTCTGGAGGTAGGTCAGAGCTTCCTCATATTTCTTTGTCTGAAGGGCGGACACTCCGGCATAGAAATAAACTGCCTTTCCCGCCTTCGCGCCGTACTCGTCGATTATCTGAGCGAATCCGAGCACGTTGCCGTCTCCGTTGAGAGCCGTCTCGTAGTCACCTGACTTGAAGAGGTTCTCGGCGGGGAACATCTGCGCCTGGGCCTCCTCGCACTGGGGACCGTAAATGAATTTGGTGTAACACAGCACGGCAGCGGCCGCCACTATGATTACGGCGAAGATTATGAGAATGATTTTCTTGTTGCCCTCATAGAATTGTTCCGCCTTGGAAATCGTTGACTTCACGGCCTCGTTGTTGACGGGCTCTTCGTTGATTTTGTTTGCCATATACGTTTGAATTTTAATTTTCACAAAACAAAGTCTGCAAATCTACAAATTTTTAAGTAATATTGCAATTATGACACCGAAAGTAATATTGATAACCGGCGCGTCTTCAGGAATAGGAGAGGCCGCCGCAAGGCTCCTTCTGGAGAAAGGGAACACAGTTTATGCCGCTGCGCGCAGGCTTGAGAGAATGAAAGGACTGGAAGAAGCCGGAGCGAGGCTCGTCAGGATGGACGTCACCGACGACAACTCGATGAAAGAAGGAGTCGAAAGGATTCTGGGCGAGACGGGACGGATAGACGTGCTTGTAAACAATGCCGGGTACGGTTATTTCGGCGCGCTGGAGAACGTCAGTATGGAAGAGGCTCGCAGACAGTTCGAGGTCAACGTCTTCGGTCTGGCAAGGATGACCCAGCTGGCGCTGCCCTCGATGCGGGAGCGCGGGGATGGCAGGATAATCAACGTGGCTTCCATGGCGGGGCATTTCTGCGAGCCGCACGGAGACTGGTACCACGCCACCAAATATTCGGTCGTGGCCCTCACCGAGTGCCTCCGGCAGGAAGTCCGCAGGTTCGGCGTGAAAGTCATCAAGATAGAGCCCGGCGCAATTACCAGCGAGTGGTCCGACATAGCGATGAAGCATCTGCTGGAGTCGAGCCGGGGCACCGCCTATATGGACGGCGCGTCCAGGCAGTCCAGGATTTTCTCCCTCTGCTACGGAAGATTTTCCTCCAGCCCGGAAAAGGTGGCGCGCTGCATCTGCCACGCCGCCCTCAGCCGCAGGCCACGATTCACCTACAGGAAGGGGTTCGGCTCATCATTCATGCCTTTTCTCAAGACAGTGCTGCCTGACCGGTGCTTCGACGCCCTGGTCGCAAGGTTTTTCAGCTAGAGTTCCTCTCTGATTACCGATGCGGCCACGATGTTGTTGACGAGGGTTCGCGTACGGGTCAGGGAGCCGACGTCCCTTGGGTGCACCCTGTTCGTCAGGATGATTACCGCGGTGCGTGTCCTGGTGTCGAACGACATTGACGTGCCAGTATATCCGGTATGATTGAAAGTGGTGGCGTCCGGGAACAGGTCTCCCCTCGCTCCGGCATAGACCGAATGGTCCCAGCCCAGGACTCTCTCCACTTCAGGGGGATATCCTACGGGCACCGTCAGCATCCTTTCCACGGTGAGAGGAGAAAGCACCCGGTGTCCGTTGCACTCTCCCCCGTTCATCATTGCGGCCGCCACGACTGCAAGGTCTTCGGCGCAGGAGAATACCCCGGCGTTGCCGGAGTTGCCGAGATTGAGCTTGTTGGCTATGGGGTCGTGAACCTCGCCGCGATAGGGCTTTCCGTTCTCCTGGACTTCAGTGGGGACGATTCGGGCCAGGGTTCCGGCGTCGATTACGGTTCCGACGGGGAAATATCGGGTGCTCTGCAGTCCGAGCCTGTCGAAGACATTGGCTTGGGCATAGTCGCAGAGTCTCTGTCCCGTCACTCTCTGGAGGATATTCTGAAGGGTTATGAAATTCAGGCAGCTGTACCTAGTGTCAGTGCCCGGCCTGAAGCCCCTGCCGGCTTTCGTGGCGATAAAGAGCATCAGACTGTCAGGAGTGCTGCGGGGATGATTTTTCATATAATCGGCCACGTCGATGTAAGCATCCAGGCCGGAAGTGTGGGTCAGAAGGTCCCGAATGGTGATATGGACCTCCGTTTCCGGATTTTCCGGGTCCGTCCAGGGCTTGAATTCGGGGATGTACCTTCGCGCCTCGTCACCGAGTCTGACCAGCCCCTGTTCCACGAGCTGCATAACGGACAGGGTGGTACCCACGCACTTGCTCAGGGATGCCATATCGAAGATTGCATCTTCCGTCATAACTTCCTTCACGGGGACCAGCGCCTTGTAGCCGAACGCCTTGAGATAAACTATCCTGTCGGCACGGACCACGGCCACCACGCCTCCGGGGAATTCCCTGTCGGCCACGGCCCTGTTCATAACGGAATCTATCTTCGCGAGTTTCCCCCCGTCCATACCCATCGATTCCGGGCAGGCGCGTTCAAGGCCGTTTCCGGCGAACACAGGGATGCCGGCGCAGAGCATTCCCGCAAAAACGATGACAAGAACTTTTTTCATATCTTCAATCCTAAAAGAAAAATTCATTACGGTAATTGTACTCGGTACGGATTGACTCGAACCCCTCCAGATTGGTTCTGAAGAGGAAATCGTCCGTGAATATGGGATAGTTGTACTGTATGGCAGAAGCAATCTCCCCCTGTGACTTTCCGGCGGTTTCCAGGTGTACGGCGGAGAAGGAGCCGGAGCCGGCCGGAGGAAAGAACTCAAAGAGTTCCGTGATTTCAAAGAACCTCGCCACGGCCCGTACGGCGGCCGCGGTGCCTTTCTGCTTGCCCTGGAGCGAATAACCGGATATGTGGGGAGTCGCGATGTCGGCCATCGACAGGAGTTCTCCGTCTATGAAGGGTTCATTGTTCCAGGTGTCGATTATTACGGGACCGAGTTTGGGGCGGGCTTCCTTCAGGGCGGCCTCGTCCACGACCTCTCCGCGGCAGGTGTTGATGAAGAACGCATTCTGGCGCATACGGTCAAAGAACACTCTGTCAGCCATCTTCTCGGTGGTGGAGTCCAGCGGGAGATGCAGGGAGACTATGTCCGAACCGGCCAGCAGGTATTCGAGAGAGCAGAACTGGGCTCCGCCCTCGCGCTCCGCCCTGGGAGGGTCGCACAGAAGGACGTTGAAGCCCAGAAGACGGGCGGCGGCTTCCACCCTGCCTCCGACGTTGCCTACCCCGACTATTCCGAAGGTCTTGCCCGTCAGGTCCATCCCCTTGCGGGCGGCGACACCGTACAGGGCGGAGAACACATAGTTCATAACCCCTCCGGCATTGCATCCCGGCGCATTCTGAACATAAATTCCGTGGCTCGCGCAATACCCGCAGTCTATATGGTCCATACCTATCGTGGCGGATGCTATCATCCTCACGTCGGAGCCTTCCAGCAAGCGGGCGTCGCAACGGGTACGGGTACGGACAAGCAGGGCGTCGGCATCCCTGACGTCATCGGAGCATATGTCCGACCCCGGTTTGTACACCACCTCGGCGTACGGTTCGAAAACCCCTTCCACGAAGGGTATCGCATTGTCAACCACTATTTTCATTTGAGTCTGAGTTCTTTGACGAAACCATCGCCGTCATCGCCCGCATCGAAGAGTTCCTCCCCGCGCAGCAATTCATTGACACGCTCGAGCAGCGCGTCCTTCTGCATTCCCAGATGCGCCCTTGCCGCCGACGAGTTCAGGGTGATATACAGCACCCCCTTGGAATAATACCTGCGAGCGGTGAACGCGGATGCTCCGGAAGCCTTGTCCCAGGCCTCGAAAATCAACTGTTCATTCAGTCTCGAGGCAAGACGAATCTGCCTGAGGCACGCGGTCAGGGCCTCCGAAAGCGGAATGGCGTTCTTTCTCTGTATCGAATTCAAAGTTTGCGGAAGGCGCCTCCCTCCGCCTCGAAACAGGCCTTCTCCGAAGTGATTTCATCCAGCAGGCCGGAGATGCGGACCTTGTTGGAATCAGTTATGAAAATCTGTCCGAAGTCGGAGCCGGCCACCATTTTCAGGAGATTGCCCACCCTCTTCATATCGAGTTTGTCGAACAGGTCGTCAAGAAGAAGAATCGGAGGAAACCCGTAGTTCTCCTTCATAATTTCATATTGGGCGAATTTCAGGGATACGAGAAAGGATTTCTGCTGCCCCTGGGAGCCGCACTTGCGTATGGGATGGGAGTTCATCGTGAAGATGAAATCATCCCTCTGTATGCCCACGGAGGTGAATTTCAGGGCCGCGTCCTTTTCCGCCGTCCAGGCCAGCTGGCTCTCCAGACTGCCGTTCTGAAGGTCCGAACGGAGTTCGATTCCGACCTCCTCCCCCGCGGAGGACAGGAGACTGTAGAATTGCCTGACCACCGGTTCCAGCCTTTGCACAAACGACTTTCTGGCTTCATACACCCTGGACGCATACTCCGACATCCTGGCGTCCAGCACCGCAAAGAAATCCGTATCGGCGCTGTTTTCCCTGAGGGCCAGGTTGCGTGTGGCAAGAAGATGGTTGTAATGCTGAATGTCGGAAAGATAGGATTTGTCCATCTGGGAGAGGACGCTGTTCACGAAGCGCCGCCTCTCCTCTCCTCCGTCGCTCACCAGCGAACTGTCCGCGGGGGAAACCATCACTATCGGAAGCACCCCTATGTGCCCGGAGATTTTGTCGTAGGCCTTGTCATCCCGGCAGACCTTCTTCTCCCCCGACGCGGACTGGACGGAAAACCTCGAAACTGTCCCGTTTTCCATAAGGTACTCTCCGGACAGGGCGAATCCGTCGCAGCCGTAGCGGCAGTTGAACCTGTCCGGCGAGAACGCCCCCTTTGTCATCGAAAGCGTCCACACAGCGTCCAGGAGATTGGTTTTCCCCTCCCCGTTGTCACCGCTTATGCAGTTGACGTTGGGGCTGAATTCCAGCTCCTGTAGAGCGATGTTCCTGAAATTCTGAACTATTATTTTCCTGAGTACGGGCATATCTCAACGAACGCATTGCAAATTTAAGGGAAAATTTGTATTTTTGTAAGCATATGAGCATTCAATCAGAAAAAATAAAACAGCTCGTGGAGCGAAGGGCTTCCGCTTGCCTGGGAGGCGGGCGGGAGAAGATTGAAGCCCAACATTCAAAAGGCAAGCTGACAGCCCGCGAAAGGCTGGCCCTGCTTCTTGACGAGGGCTCTTTCGAAGAATTCGATATGTTCGTACAGCACAACTGCACGAATTTCGGAATGGATTCCACACACATCGACGGAGACGGCGTAGTAACCGGCCAGGGTACCATAGACGGCCGTCCCGTATTCGTTTTCGCCCAGGATTTCACCGTCAACGGAGGTTCCCTCAGCAAGACGATGTCCGGAAAAATCTGCAAGGTGATGGACATGGCCGTCAAGGCGGGCGCTCCCGTCATAGGCCTGAATGACAGCGGAGGGGCAAGAATTCAGGAAGGCATAGACGCGCTGGCCGGATACGGAGAGATTTTCGAACGGAACATACTTGCGAGCGGAGTCATTCCGCAGATAAGCGGAATATTCGGGCCCTGCGCCGGCGGAGCGGTCTATTCCCCCGCACTCACCGACTTCACCTTTATGGTCAGGGACAAATCCTATATGTTCCTCACCGGACCCTCCGTGGTCAAGAGCGTGACGGGAGAGGAGGTCAGCCAGGAGGAACTCGGCGGCGCGTCAGTGCATTGCAGCAAGAGCGGCGTGGCCCATTTCTGCGCCGCGGACGAGAAGGAAGGCATAGAGGGCATCCGCACTCTCCTTTCATTCCTTCCCCAGAACAACCTTGAGGAAGCGCCGGTGAAGGAGACTTCCGACCCCGTGTCCAGAGTTTCGGACGTCCTCAACGGAATCATTCCCGACAACCCCAACAAGTCTTACGATATGTACGGCGTCATTTCCGAAATAGTGGATGACGCGAACTTCTTCGAAGTGCACAGGGACTTTGCAAAGAACGTCATCGTGGGTTTCGCCCATATGGGAGGGCGCAGCGTGGGCATAGTGGCCAACCAGCCCGGAATGCTGGCCGGCGTGCTGGACATCAACGCTTCCAGGAAGGCGGCCAGGTTCGTCCGTTTCTGCGACGCGTTCAACATTCCCATCGTTTCCCTGGTTGACGTTCCCGGGTTCCTCTGCGGCACGCAGCAGGAGTACGGAGCCATAATCAGCAACGGAGCCAAACTTCTGTACGCCTATGGCGAGGCCACCGTTCCCAAGGTCACCGTTACTCTGCGCAAGAGTTACGGCGGCGCCCACATCGTAATGGGTTGCAAGCAGCTCAGGGCCGACGTGAACTACGCCTGGCCTTCCGCAGAAATCGCGGTGATGGGGGCCAAGGGAGCCGTCGGCATCCTCAAGGACGTTCAGGAAGAAGAATATCAGGAACTTTTCTGCAACCCCTATCAGGCCGCGCAGAAAGGATATATTGAAGACGTGATAGAACCCCGCAACACCAGATTCCGCATAATCAGGGCTCTGGAATACCTGCAGGGCAAGAGACAGGAACTACCGGCAAAGAAACATGACAACCTTCCTTTATAACTGCATCCTGACCATCACCCCGGGAGCCCAGAAAGTGGCTGTCACGGACCCGCACGGCTGGACGCTTACACTAATAAGCGTGAGCGTGGTGTTCGTCGCGCTCGCAATCCTGTTCTGTCTGTACACGCTGAGCGGAATGGCATTCACCCGTCTGGTGGAGCCCAAAGGCGCCCGGCGTCGTACGGGCAAGTCGGCTGACGCGGCGACCGCCGCCGCAATAGCCCTCGCGCTGGAAGCGGAATCAGGTTCGGAGACACAGGCAGTCATAGCGCTGGCTCTCGAACTGGAACTTGCAAGTTGCGCTCACGACTCGGAGAGCGGCATAATCACCATCCGTGGCAGACAGGGCGGGTGGAACAACAAATCATTCAACTTTAGAAAATCACCGAAAAATGGGAAACTATAAATTCAAAATCAACGGCAAGCAGTACGAAGTGGCCGTTGACAGCATTCAGGACGGAAATGCCAGCGTCACAGTCAACGGAGTGGCATACAATGTAGAAATAGAAGGCGGAATCAGCGCGGCGCCCGCAGCGCGGCCGGCGCCCGCCGCCAGCAAGGAAGCTCCCACACCGGAACCCGCCGTGAAGGCGGCGGGCGCGGCTTCAGGCAAGACCATAGCCTCTCCCCTTCCGGGAACCATAATAGAGGTTTGCGTGAAGGAAGGCCAGGCAGTGACCAAGGGACAGAAGCTCTTTGTGCTTGAAGCCATGAAGATGGAGAACGAGGTTCAGGCGGAAACGGACGGAACCGTAACTTCAATTCTTGTCAACAAGGGCGACAGCGTTCTCGAGGGCGCCGCATTAGCAAGCATTGCCTGATGGACAAGGTCATCGAAAGCCTTCAGCAGTTCTGGCAGTTCACAGGATTCGCCAACTGCACCTGGCAGCATCTGGTGATGATTGCCATAGGCCTTGTGTTCATCACTCTGGGCATAGTCAAGAAATGGGAGCCCCTGCTTCTGGTCCCCATCGGATTCGGAATGATAGTGGGAAACATTCCCCTGTTCTTCGATGCCTCCGGGGTGGGCCTCAAGGTCGGAATCTATGAGGAAGGTTCGGTCCTGAACATCCTTTATCAGGGTGTCCGCCAGGGTTGGTACCCGCCCCTGATATTCCTGGGCATAGGCGCAATGACGGATTTCAGCGCGCTCATATCGCAGCCACGGCTCATCCTCATCGGCGCCGCCGCTCAAATAGGTATTTTCGGAGCATATCTGCTGTCCCTCACAATGGGTTTCCTTCCCAACGAAGCCGGAGCCATAGGAATCATCGGAGGAGCCGACGGCCCCACCGCCATTTTCCTTTCCTCAAAGCTGGCTCCCGAACTGATGGGCGCGATAGCAGTCTCCGCATATTCCTATATGGCACTGGTCCCCGTGATTCAGAAGCCTATAATGCTGCTTCTCACTACGAAGAAGGAACGTCTCATCAGGATGAAGAAGCCCCGCGAGGTCAGCCAGAAGGAAAAAATCATCTTCCCCATCGTGGGATTCATCTGCACCGCCTTCATCGTGCCTTCCGGACTTCCGCTTCTGGGTATGCTCTTCTTCGGCAACCTGCTTAAGGAGTCGGGAGTGACCAAGAGGCTCGCCGTTACGGTCGGAGGCCCTCTCATCGACGTGGTGACCACACTCATCGGACTTACCGTGGGCGCTTCCACCCAGGCGGACGTGTTCATCAGCGCGCAGTCAGTCAAGATTTTCCTGCTCGGACTCGTCAGCTTCGTGATTGCCACCACCTTCGGCGTCCTGTTCGCCAAGTTTATGAATCTCTTCTGCAAGGAAGGTCACAAGATAAATCCCCTCATCGGAAACGCAGGAGTCTCAGCCGTGCCCGATTCAGCCCGCGTGAGCGAGGTTGTCGGCCTGGAAGCCGACCCTTCGAACCACCTTCTGATGCACGCAATGGCTCCCAACGTGGCAGGCGTGATAGGTTCGGCGGTAGCGGCCGGAATACTGCTCGGATTCCTCGGTTAATCATACTCTCCCGCTATGGACAATGACAAGATAATCGCGCAGACAGAACGTTTCAGGAAAGGATTCCCCTGGCTCGAAGTCGTGGCCCCCGCCACCCCCGGGCAGGGAATCGAGATTCTTGACGCCAAGGCCGGGAAGGAGCTCTGCGACTATGCGGACTCCGCGGAGGTGCACGGGAAATGCAAGTTCGTTCCGGCTTCCGGTGCGGCGTCCAGAATGTTCAAGGACATCTTCGCCGGGCTCGAAACCCCGAACGCCGCGAGCGGGAGGCTTGCCGCCAATCTGGAGAAGTTCGCCTTCTACAGCAGGGAAATCTTCGGCGACGCGCCTTTCGACCCTCGCGCCACCGCGGACAGACTCCTGAATGCCGGAGGTCTGGAATACGGGAGCAAGCCCAAGGGCGTCCTCAAGTTCCACCGTTATCCCGACGAGGTGAGAACCGCGCTCGCGGAGCATCTGGTGGAGGGTCAGGCGTATATGCGCAACCCTGACGGCAGCGTGAACATCACGGTCACCATATCCCCGGAACACCGCGAGTTGTTCGAAAAGGCCGTGGCGGATGTCAAACAGGCGTACGAAAAACGCTACGGAGTGACTTACAACATCCGTTTCACCTGTCAGGACAAGGAGACGGACACCATAGCGGTGGACACTTCCAACAGGCCCTTCCTCAAGGAAGACGGAACCATACTCACCCGCCCCGCCGGGCACGGAGCGCTGATTTTCAATCTCAATGAATTGGAAGAGGAACTGGTGAGCATCAAGAACATAGACAATGTCTGCGTGGAAAGGATGCAGGACGTCACCGTCCTGTGGAAGAAAATCCTGATGGGACGCGCCCTGCAACTCAGGGACCGTATCCACGGCTATATTTATGCGCTGGACCAGATAGCGTCAAGCCAGGGACATATGCCCGTCTCCAACATAATGCAGGCCTATATGCCCTGTCTGGGAGACGCCTGGTCCGACCCTGCGGCCATCGAACTCTGCAACAAGATAGAGGATTTCCTTGGAAAGGAACTCTGCATCAGCATCCCCGAGAAGACGGACCCGGCCCTCAGGGCTGAACTGCTCAGGAAGAAACTGGACCGACCCATCCGCGTGTGCGGGATGGTAAGGAACGAAGGCGAACCGGGAGGAGGTCCTTTTATTATTAAAGGAAAAGACGGCTGCACTTCGCTCCAGATACTTGAAGGCGCGCAAATCAATCCCGATGACCCCAAGGCAGTGGCGGCGCTGAAATCGGCGACCCACTTCAATCCCGTGGACATCGTCTGCTGCCTTCGCAGATTCGACGGAAGCCGTTTCGACCTTACCGGATTCGTTGACCCCGAAACAGGGTTCATCTCCTCCAAAAGCTGGAAGGGACGCGAACTCAAGGCCCTGGAACTTCCGGGCTTGTGGAACGGGGCAATGTCAGACTGGAACACTCTCTTCGTGGAAGTGAGCCCTGAAACGTTCAACCCGGTCAAGACCGTGCTGGACCTTCTGAGGCCCGCCCACCTCAACCAATAGGAATTAAACAGACCACAATATGCAAAGTAAACTTCAAGAACTGACGGACAAGCTTTACAATGAGGGCTTGTCAAAGGGCAAAGCCGATGGAGACCTCTATCTGGAGAATGCCCGGAAGGAAGCTTCCGAGATTCTGGCCAAGGCCAGGGAGGAAGCCGCAGCCATAAGCAGGAAGGCGGCCGATGACGCCGCGGACCTCAGGGCGAAGGCCCAGTCCGACATCAGGATGGCCTCCGAGCAGAGCCTGCAGGCCACAAAGAAGGACATAGAGGACCTTCTTACAGGCAAACTCAGCGCTCCGGTGAGCGGAGCCCTGTCAAATCCCGATTTCCTGAAAGAAATCATCAGGGCCGTGGCACAGAAATTCAGCGCCACCGAATCCTCTGACATCAGTCTGGTTCTCCCCGAGAAACTGCGTCAGGAGACGGAGTCCTGGGTCAAGACCGAACTGGCGGGCACGCTCAAAGGCGGACTCAAGGCAACTTTCTCGAAAAAGATTGCCGGCGGTTTTACCATAGGCCCCGCGGACGGGAGCTATTTCATCAGCCTTTCCGACGAGACCTTCCGCCAGCTCATCGCTGAATACCTGAGGCCTGTAACACGCAAGATACTTTTCGGTGAATAATTACGAATACATAATAGCCAGTCTCCCTGTACTGCAGAGAGACTCCCGCGCCCCCGAAGGTTTCAGCGCCGAGGCGGTGGAGGAGGAAATCCGTTCCCAGCTTGACGAAAGGGACTGCAGGATTTTCGACTTCCTCCTCAGCGGTTTCCAGCCGGAGAGTCTGGACGGGGAATTCTACCGCAAGGCGGCCGGAAGCCCAAGCAGATTCGTCCGGGAGTATTTCAACTGTGACCTCGCTGTCCGGAACGCCCGCGTCAGATGGCTGAATTCCGCCCTCGGCAGGGCCGCGGAGCAGGACACCGTGGAAACGGAACAGGAGGAAGACCCCGAACTTGTCTCCGGCGTACTCTCAATCCTTTCCGGAAATGACATTCTGGAACGCGAGCGCGGTCTTGACAATCTTATGTGGGAGAAAATCGAGGATATCACCGTGATGGAAGTGTTCAGCCTGGACCTCATCCTCGCCTTCACCGCCAGACTGAAGATTGTGGACCGCTGGCTCAAACTTGACCCGGAGACGGGCAGGGCTCTCTTCCGCAAACTTGTGGAAGAAATCAGAAACAACAGACAAACAAAATAACCAAGATATGACAACAACAGGAAAAGTTACGGGCATAGTCTCCAATCTGGTGACGGTGCAGACGGACGGACCGGTGAGCGAAAACGAACTCTGCCACATCCGGCTTGACGGAACCGACCTCCTTGCCGAGGTCATAAAGGTCAATGCCGACAAGGCGCAGGTTCAGGTATTCGAAAGCACCCGCGGACTTCATCCGGGAGACAAGGTGGAGTTCCTGGGAAAGATGCTCGAAGCGAGCCTCGGCCCCGGTCTGCTGTCCAGCGTTTATGACGGTCTGCAGAATGACCTGAGTTCAATGGAAGGCGTATTTCTGCGCAGAGGTGAATACACCGACCCTCTCGACCACGAAAAATTGTGGGATTTCAGACCCATCGCCAAGCCCGGTGACACTGTAAAGGCCTCAGATTGGCTCGGAGAGGTTACCGAAGGCTGGCTTCCCCACAAAATTATGGTTCCCTTCAGTTTCAACGGCGAATACACTGTCAGGAGCGTTAGTCCCGAAGGAAGTTACAGGATAGACGACACGATAGCCGTACTGAATGACGCGGAAGGAAACGAAGTCAAGGTGACCATGGTTCAGAAATGGCCCGTGAAGGTTGCCGTCAAGGGTTACAGGGAAAAGCCCAGACCGTCCAGAATAATGGAGACGGGAGTCAGGGTGATAGACTCCTTCGACCCCATAGCCGAAGGTGGCACAGGATTCATTCCCGGGCCTTTCGGATGCGGAAAAACCGTTCTTCAGCACGCCATAGCCAAGCAGGGCGAGGCTGACGTCATAGTGATGGCGGCCTGCGGCGAGCGCGCCAACGAGGTTGTGGAAATCTTCACGGAGTTCCCGGAACTCATAGACCCCCACACCGGCCGCAAGCTGATGGAAAGGACCACAATCATCTGCAACACTTCCAATATGCCCGTTGCAGCCCGCGAGGCATCGGTTTATACGGCGATGACAATCTGCGAGTACTACCGAGCAATGGGTCTGAGGTGTCTGCTGCTGGCCGACTCCACTTCCAGGTGGGCCCAGGCGCTCAGGGAAATGTCCAACCGAATGGAGGAACTCCCCGGCGCGGATGCATTCCCCGTTGACCTTTCGGCCATCATCTCCAATTTCTACGCGCGAGCCGGAATGGTTGTACTTCCCAACGGGAAGACAGGCGCCGTGACCTTCATCGGTACCGTTTCCCCCGCCGGCGGAAACCTCAAGGAGCCCGTGACGGAAAGCACCAAGAAGGCGGCCCGCTGCTTCTATGCGCTGGAACAGAACCGCGCGGACCAGAAGCGTTACCCCGCCGTCAATCCCATAGATTCCTATTCCAAATATCTGGAGTATCCGGAAATAGTGGAGTACCTCGACGAAAAGATAGAGCCGGGTTGGGTTGAAAAAATCAACAAGGCCAAGAACTTCGTGCGCAAGGGCAAGGAAATGGCGGAACAAATAAACATCCTTGGTGATGACGGCGTGCCTATGAGTTACCACGAGGCGTATTGGAAGAGCGAGCTCATAGACTTCGCGTTCCTGCAGCAGGACGCCTTCGACGCCATCGACTGCCTCTGTCCTATGGAGCGTCAGAAATATATGCTCAATCTCATTCTTGACATCTGCGACCGTTCCTTCAAGTTCGAGGACTTCGAGAAGTGCCGCGAGTTCTTCAAGAACATCATCAATCTTATGCGTCAGATGAACTATTCCGAGTTCAATTCCGACAATTTCAACAGGTATCGTGACGAAATTTCCAAAACTATAGAGCAGAATGGCAACTAAAGCATACCAGAGAGTTTATACGCAGCTCCAGGCCATAACCAAGGCTACAGTTTCGCTGAATGCGAGCGGAGTGGGAAACGACGAACTTGCCGTGGTCAACGGGAAGCTCTCCCAGGTTGTGAAGGCCAAGGGCGATATGATTACGCTACAGGTTTTCTCCGGTACGGAAGGCATTCCCACCGATGCTGAGGTGACTTTCCTCGGCAATCCTCCGACCCTGAAGGTAAGCGAGGCGCTCAGCGGACGTTTCTTCGACGCATACGGAAAGCCCATCGACGGCGGTCCCGAAGTGGACGGAGAAGAGCGTCAGATAGGCGGTCCTTCCGTCAATCCCTACAAGCGCAGACAGCCCTCCGAACTCATCCCCACCGGAATCGCCGGCATCGACCTCAACAACACGCTGGTGTCAGGCCAGAAGATTCCTTTCTTCGCAGACCCCGACCAGCCCTACAACAAGGTGATGGCTGACGTCGCCCTCCGCGCCGACGTCGATAAAATCATTCTGGGAGGAATGGGTCTGACAAACGACGACTACCTGTTCTTCCGTCACGAGTTCGAGGCGGCGGGCGCCCTGGACAAAATCGTATCTTTCGTCAACACCACCGAGAACCCTCCCGTGGAAAGGTTGCTTATACCGGATATGGCGCTCGCGGCGGCGGAATACTTTGCGGTGGACAAGAATGAGAAGGTGCTGGTGCTCCTTACGGATATGACTCTCTACGCCGACGCGCTCAGCATAGTGAGCAACCGTATGGACCAGATTCCCTCAAAGGACTCAATGCCGGGCTCCCTCTATTCCGACCTCGCCAAAATCTATGAGAAGGCGGTGCAGCTCCCCTCGGGAGGCTCCATCACCATCATCGCAGTGACTACGCTCAACGACGGAGACATCACGCACGCCATTCCTGACAACACGGGATACATCACGGAAGGACAGTTGTTCCTTCGCGCCGACGCCGATTCCGGGAAGGTCATCGTGGACCCTTTCCGTTCCCTGAGCCGTCTGAAACAGCTCGTTCAGGGCAAGAAAACGCGCGAAGACCATTCCCAGGTAATGAATGCGGGTGTCCGCCTCTATGCTGACGCCCAGAATGCAAAGACCAAGCTCGAGAACGGTTTCGACCTCTCCGACTATGACCTCCGCTGCCTCGACTACGCAAAGGAATATGCCACGAGGCTACTTTCCATAGATGTCAACATAAGGATTGACGAGATGCTCGACACGGCCTGGGAGCTGTTCGGCAAATATTTCAGCCCGGCCGAGACGGGTATCAAACAGGCAATGATAGACAAGTACTGGCGTGGCAATTAAGTTTCAATACAACAAGACCTCGCTGACGAACCTGGGCAAGCAGCTCAAGGTGCGCCAGAACGCTCTGCCCACCCTCAAGAACAAGGAGTCGGCATTGCGCGTGAGCGTATTGTCCGCCAAGGCCGAGGCCGAGAAGTACAGCCGGAAGCTTGAGGAAATGCTTCAGGAGTACGACTATCTGGCCGCGCTGTGGAACGAGTTCGAGCCGGGGCTCATCAGGATAACGGACATAAAACTCGTCACCGTGAAGGTGGCCGGAGTCAAGTGCCCGTCCCTCAAGGACATATCCTATGAACTCAAGCCTTTCAACGCGTTCGTCAAACCTGCCTGGTACGTGGACGGAGTGCGCATACTCAAGGACCTCACCTTCATAGGTTTGCAGTCAGAGGTGGCGGGCGAGCGCAGAAGGATACTGGAATTCAACAGGAAGAAGACCACCCAGAAGGTGAATCTCTACGAGAAGGTCCAGATTCCCGGCTACCAGGAGGCGATACGCAAAATCAAACGGTATATGGAGGATGAGGAAAACCTCTCCAAGGCATCTTCCAAGATAGTCAAGACCCGTCACGAAACCGAAGAAGAGGAGGAACAGCGATGATCGAGAAAATGACCAGATATTCCTTTGTCCTGCTCAATGCGGACAAGGAAGGGTTCCTCAAGGAACTTGAAGCTTTGGGCGCAATGGACATAACCCGCAGCGCCAAGGCAGTCGATTCCGAATCGGAAAGGATGGTAAGGGCGATGGAGGAAAGGAAATCCCTGATAGCCGACATCCAGAAAGGTTCCGACGACAGGCTCGCGGCCCTGAAGGAGCAGCTTGCCCAATGCAGGCAGCAGCTCGGGCAAGTAAGGGTTTGGGGCGATTATGACAAGGAAAAACTATCCGGACTCGGGCTCCGTTACTACTGCGTCCCGCAGAAGAAGTTCGACCCCGGGTGGGCTGAATCCTGGGCAATCCAGGAGGTCCTGCGGCAGGACGGCAAGGTCTGGTTCGTAACGGTGGGTCCGGCCGAAGGTTTCCCTGAAAAGGAACTGCCCGCTCCCGCCTGCACACTGTCCGAGGCGCAGGCCGCACTTGATGCGAAGGAGGCCGAGACCATCGCATACAGAAAGGAACTCGAAGCCAGGAAGGCTGAACTTCCCGAACTGAAGAAAGGACTCGGAGAGATGGTCTGCGAACTGAACCGCTACCTCGCCGGAATAACAGGCGAAAGCGCCGCCAGTGACGCCCTGATAGTTTACGAAGCCTTCGCGCCGGCATCGGAGGATGAAAGGCTGAAAGCCGCGTTCGACTCTATGGACTGCGTCTGGATGGCTCAGAAGGCCAATGCGGAGGACAAACCTCCCATCAAACTGCGCAACAATTGGTTCGCCCGTCAGTTCGAAGTGCTGACAGGGATGTACGGTATGCCCGTCTATGACGAGTTCGACCCCACTCCTGTCCTGGCTCCCTTCTTCCTGCTGTTCTTCGCCCTCTGTATGGGCGACGCCGGCTACGGGCTCCTGCTTGTCGCCATCGGGCTGCTGCTCAGGGGCAGGAACGGCGGACTCGCCAAGCTCTGGAGGCTTATCATCTGTTTGGGAACCGGCACTTTTGCAGTGGGACTGTTGCTGGGCACGTTCTTCGGAATATCGCTCGCCTCCGCCCCCTGGTACCCCGCTCCCCTGAAGGAATTCATTATCTCAGGCAATGTGGAACTGATGGGCAACAACCTTGACATCCAGATGGTTATGGCTGTCTGCATAGGTATTTTCCACATCTGTCTCGCTATGGTCATAAAATCCGTACTCTTTACCCGGAGGTTCGGTTTCAAGCAGACCATAAGCACCTGGGGATGGACTCTTCTGATTGTCGGCAGCGTGATGGTATTCTGTCTCGGGCTGCTCGGTCTGACCGCTCCCGACATTGCCAGATGGGCAATCATCGCCATCGGAGCAGTGTCCGCGCTCGGCATCTTCATTTTCAACAAACCCGGCCGCAATCCCCTGCTGAACATCGGCGCCGGACTCTGGGACACCTACGGAATGGCCACCGGAATACTGGGGGACGTGCTGAGTTATATCCGTCTCTATGCGCTCGGACTCGCCGGAGGCATTCTTGGAAACACTTTCAACCAGCTCGGAAATATGGTTCTGGGAGACAATCCCAGCTGGCAATGGCTGCCGTTCGTGCTGTTGCTGCTGTTCGGTCACGCTCTGAACCTTGCGATGAGCTGCCTTGGAGCATTCGTCCACCCTTTGCGACTCACTTTCGTGGAATATTTCAAGAACAGCGGTTACGAGGGCGCGGGAAGAAAATATTCACCTTTGGAAAAATCAACAAATCAAAATCAATAGTATTATGCTTAATTTAGTTTTAGGTTATCTCGGACTGGGCCTTATGCTCGGACTCGCAGGAGTGGGCTCGTCAATCGGAACAACTATCGCGGGCAACGCGGCTGAAGGCGCGCTGAAGAAGAACCCCGAAAAGTCTTCATCGTATATGATTCTTTCGGCTATGCCCGCCACGCAGGGTCTCTACGGATTCCTTGCATTCATCCTCTGGCTCGGAAGGGACTTTGCCACAGACGGTCTGATGCTCTTCGGAGTGGGACTTTCCGTTGGTCTGGTATGTCTGTTCTCCGCCATACGCCAGGGACAGGTTTGCGCTAACGGTATCATAGGAATCAGCCAGGGTCACGACGTGATGACCAACACCATGATTTATGCCGCGCTTCCCGAATTCTATGCAATTCTGTCTCTCGTGGCTTCCATTATGATAAACTAGCGGCCGGGGCGGATTTCATCCCTAAAAATAATTTGACTATATTTGTAGGCTACGCGCGTATTTGGCACGTGGCCTACAAATGTTATGGGAAGAGTAATCGCAACGGTAAACACCCAGGAGGGAGCAGGGAAAACGACCACTGCGACCAATCTGGCCGCCTGCCTGGCAATGCTCGGCAAAAAAGTCCTGCTGATTGACGCGGACGCGAAGGCCGTCGCCACATCTTCCCTCAACCTTGATATCGACGACCCTGACAGGCCTACCGTCCACAAGCTGATGAAAGGCCTGTGCGGCATTGCCGAATCCATCATCGGCACGGAGATTGACAATCTCAAGTTCATCGCTTCAGACATAAACCTCATCGGCGCGGAATTCGAATTTCTTGACAATGACGGACGCAACCTGATTCTCAGGAAGAAGCTCTTTTCCGTCAAGGATGACTTCGACCTGACAATCATAGACTGCGGTTCCTCCCTCGGCATAGTGACTCTCAACGCCCTGGCGGCCGCAGACTCTGTCCTCATCCCCGTTCAGGCGGAGTTTTATGCCCTCGACGGGATTGGGAAACTTCTCCAGACCGTGAGACTTATGCAGGAAAGCGAGAATCCCGGTCTGGAAATAGAGGGTTTCGTCATCACTATGTTCGACGGAAGGTCAAAGACACAGTCCCAGTCAGTCGCGGAAATCCGTTCGATATTCAAGGATATGGTTTTCGACACCGTCATCCTCAGGAATGACAAGATAAACGAAGCTCCGATGCATGGAATGCCCGTGGTACTGTTCGACCCTTCAAGCAACAGCACGGCAAACTACACGAAGCTGGCAAAGGAAGTGCTGTCCCACAGAAGATGAGAGTGAAGGCCCTGAAAATATCGATTGTCCTGGTGGCCGGGCTGCTGTTTTCCAGTCAGTGGGCCAGCGCGCAGTTCAGCGGAAACGGACTTTTCAAGGACGGCGCGTTCGGACAGTCCTACAACAATGACCAGGCCAGCGAAAAGGATTCCGCCGAGGTGCTTTTCTCCATCAAGGATTATTTCAAGGGTCTGGGACACAAGATGGAACAGCCCATAGGCGCCGTGGCCGGAGGTTCCGCCCTGTTCATAGGAGGAATGCAGATATACAACAAGGATTATTGGAAACTTCCCATAATCTACGGCGGCATAGGCGCCGGGCTGGGGTTCGGCTTCCATTTCAACAGCCAGTACAAGAAATCCGTCGAAAACGGGACTCCGGACGACAAGTCCAAACTTCTCAGCACACTGTGCTTTGCGGGGGCCGGAGTCTTCTACTGGGGAAGCTTTATGGACGGCGTCATCTGCTACAAGCCCAACGACTGGCCCCACCACGGCAAAGCCACCCTGTACTCCATTCTCTGCCCGGGCCTGGGGCAGATTTACAACCACGAGATTTGGAAACTGCCCTTCTACTGGGGCGGTATGGCCACCGCCTTGCACTTCTATCTGGACAACAAGATGAACTACGAGCGGTTCCGCGACATATACAACCTGTCGTCAGACCCGGAATCCGGATATTCAGGTCCTTACACAAGCCAGCAGGCTCTTTACTACCGCAACATCTACCGCCGCTACCGGGACTACTCCATGCTGGCGATAGCGGTCGTCTATCTTCTGCAAGTGATAGACGCCAACGTATTTTCCTATATGCATAACTTCGAGGTTGACGACAACCTCGCCCTGGACATAAGGCCCACCGTAATCGCCCCGGACAACAGCGTGGCTTACGGACCCGCGCAGAATCCTGCCATGGGCCTGACTCTGGGCGTCAAATTCTGACAGATGAGAAAATCGACCGTAACCACAATATTTCTGTGCCTTGTACTGCTGTCCCTGTCATTCGATGCCGAAGGACGCAAACGCCCCAGTTACAAGGAACTGAAAGACATCAACAGGACTCTTGCCGAAAACCGGGACTCGCTTCAGAAAGAACTGACGGCCCTCAATGAACAGATTGCCCTCCTCTCTTCCGAGAATGACAGTCTGAAAACCGCTCTGAGCACCACGGTGGACCGTCTGGATGACGAGCGCATATTCGCCGGCCCCGTTCCTGACACCCTCTGGATGTCGGGAACCGAGATGGAGGACAGTTCCGAAGTGGAGCGCTTCACGTCGAACGTGAGCGACAGCGTTATGGTGGCAAGGCTGGCGGCGCTGAGGACCAGGGTTTCGCTCCCCTACAATTCCACCGTCCGCTCATACATCGTAAAGTATTCCGAACGTTATTCGGAGGGCGTCTCCAGAATGCTGGGAGAGTCCGGCTACTACTTCCCCATCTTCGAGAACATCCTTTCCAAATATGACCTTCCGCTGGAACTGAAGTACCTGCCCGTCATAGAGTCCGCGCTCAAGACCAAGGCCCGCTCCGCATCCGGAGCCCGCGGACTGTGGCAGTTCATTTATTCCGCGGCCAAGACCTACAGTCTCAACGTGGACTCCTACGTCGACGAGAGGATGGACACCTACAAGGCAACTGACGCGGCGGCCCGTTACCTCAAGGACTCCTACGAGCGCTTCGGCGACTGGGCGCTCGCCATAGCTTCATACAATTGCGGTCCAGGCTCCGGCCTTCGGGCGATAAAGATTGCGGGGAAATCGGATTTCTGGAGCATATATCCGTATCTTCCATCGGAAACAAGGGGATATCTGCCCGCCTTCGTAGGCGCGATGTACGCTATGGAATACTACAGGGAATACGGGATAGAGCCCGGTCCGGCCCTGTTCGACGGGGAGGAGGTAGCCGGTGTGACCATTGACAGGAGGCTGCATTTCAACCAGCTTTCCGAAGTGCTCGGAATTCCTGTCAGCGTCATCGAAGAACTGAACTCACAGTACATACACAACATAATTCCGGCCGACTCGCAGCACAAGTACACCCTGCTCCTGCCCCGCAGTTATATGGACAGGTTCGAGCAGGAGGTTCCCGACTCAATATACAACTACAAGGCTGACGAACTCTTCACGAAGTCAGTCATCATAGGTCGGGACCAGCCCGCCGTCAAGAAGACCAGGAAAGGAAAGAAGAGCGCGAAGAGCGGCGGCAGTTCGAAACTGGGAGTATATACGGTCAAGGCCGGAGACAACCTGAGCAGGATTGCGAAGCAGAACGGCACGACTGTAGAAAAGATAAAGAAAGCAAACGGTATGAAATCGGATGTGGTGATACCCGGAAAGAAGATTGTCATACCCAAGAAATAGACGATGAACCAAACCTGGTATATTATCATTAACCCCCGCTCCGGCTCGGGCAAGACTATGTCCGAATGGATACCGGCGGAGAAGTTGCTTGCGGTGTGCGGGGTTCAGGCCAAAAGCGTTTACACGGAATACAAGGGACACGCCACCGAATTGGCAAGACGTGCCGCCGAAGCCGGTTACAGTCGGATTCTGGCCGTCGGAGGAGACGGAACCCTTCACGAAATCTTCCGTGGAATAATGCTTTTTTGCGATGCCGAGAAAGTAAGCCCCTCCTCATTCTATATGGGGGTGGCTCCGATAGGTTCCGGAAATGACTGGATAAAGATGATGGGGGTCCCCAGGGACACCAGGGAAGTTGTCCGGCTGATGGGAAAGGAATCCTTCGGAAAAATGGATGTCGTAAGGATGTTCCACTCGGACGGGCAGGTCAGTTATATGGCGAATGTCGGCGGCGTGGGATTCGACTCCCACGTGTGCGAGAGGGTCAACTGGCAGAAGGAGATGAGCAAGCGCCGGAATATGATTTATCTTAACGGCCTGAGACATACGGTATTGCATCTCAAGCCCATAAACATCAAGGTGATTGCCGACGGCAAGGAGGTTTTTCAGGGCCCCTGCCTGTCACTGGCCATAGGGAACGGAAAGTATTCCGGAGGCGGGATGTGTCAGGTTCCCGGTGCCAGAATCAACGATGGCAGAATTGACGTGATGATAGTTCCCCCGCTGCCTCTGCTGACAATACTGAAAGAGATGCCCAAACTGCTGTCCGAGACCCTGGACCAGTCTGACAAAGTCATCTTTGTCCGCTGCAGGGAACTGACGGTGCTTCCCCTGGACAAGAAGTCCGAGGACATCTTCGAAGTTGACGGTGAGATTGAGGGCAGGCTCCCGCTGACCGTCACCGTAGGAGACGAACAGATAAACGCCATCAAGGGCTGAGGGACAAAGGGGAGTCCTCCCTTAAACGCATAGACCGCCACGCCGCTTGCGTGAGGGGGCGACCTCACAGGAGAAGACGCTGCTGTCCTGAGGCATAGTGTTTCAATCCACGCCCCTACGTGAGGGGCGACCCCAAAGCGATGGACACCGCGACCGCCACCCGATGTTTCAATCCACGCCCCTACGTGAGGGGCGACCATGCTCGGTGGGCCCTGGCAGTATGCGTTTATGTTTCAATCCACGCCCCTACGTGAGGGGCGACCCGAGATAGTACACATTTTGCCGGACGCGTCGCGGTTTCAATCCACGCCCCTACGTGAGGGGCGACGTCAAGAAATGCTCAGAATGTCCCGAGTTCGGCAGTTTCAATCCACGCCCCTACGTGAGGGGCGACCACCTGGGCCATAATGTCAGGTATCTTCTCAACGGTTTCAATCCACGCCCCTACGTGAGGGGCGACGTCAATGGGAGAGAGTCTTGTCCGGAGCATTATGTTTCAATCCACGCCCCTACGTGAGGGGCGACGTCAAAGACTTCCATCTGGTCGGCACCGTACAGGTTTCAATCCACGCCCCTACGTGAGGGGCGACCCCGCCACTGAACTCGGCCGCGCTCACATAGGGGCTCCAGTCCCCGCCCCCACTCGAGGGGCGACTTCTGCCCTGCAAACACACATACACC
>JAKSKF010000010.1 GCA_024401825.1 Bacteroidales bacterium | reverse complement strand
ATCCTGATATGCAGGCCAGATAAAGGCTGCAACATCGTATGTCTTTGTGGTCTGAATAGCACATGAACATACGGCAAGCACTGAAAGAAGGTAAAGAATCCGTTTCATATTATATCTCGATTATCATTTTCAAATATTTGTCTCCGAACGCATTGAGCTCATGGCCAGGCCTGAATACGAGGAAGGAATAATAAGTCCCGCAACTCGGGTTCAGTTTCGGTGGAACCCATCGACCTTCCCGCATCGGCGAAATGACTGAAAGTGCGTTTGCGGGTTTCCTGGTAAATCGCTCCAACCAGCCACCGCCCCAGACATGTTCGTATCCAACAACAAGATCTTTGTGGTTGACGACCCTTCCCATTCTGAGATAGCATTTCCCGGCAACACGGTTCCCTGCAATTATGTACTTCGGATTCATCTTATCAAAGATAAGAAAAATATTGCTTTTGCGGAAGAAATACTTTACTCTACTCTTCGATGGCGGGCGTGATTGAAGCGGATTAAAATGACACGATTCATTACCCATCATAATGTGCTTTCTTGTTTATTATTCTACTCCATTATAAAAATTTGACATGGCTTTTACTTATTGAATTTCATCCCCTATACTTATCACATGTTCCCCGACCTTATAGTCTCCGGTCATTGCAAGACAGATAAATCGGATGTCCGTCAAATATTCTTCAGAGAAGGATTTCCTACAATCAAAAGGGAGGTAGCATCCCTCAACGATGAGGTTCTGCCGGTTCTCTATGGCAGTCTTGATGATTTCGCGCACAATGGGCCACAAGTAATCCGTGAGCGCATCATCATCCAGTGGTGTGAGGGTGGTGTTTCCGCTACGGATAAGGCCCATCTTCAGGTGGTCGATAGAGAATGATGGATACTTGTACTTCTCAAGCATCCGTTGCGCCAGAAACGTCTTTCCAGTGTAGGAAGCGCCAGTAATCAGAACGACCATATGCTACCTTCCAATCTTCTTTATCGGGGTGAAGTTAGCAATTTATCATCAAACTCGGAGAGTTCTCGGATGGATTGAATAAGAAGCAAGTCCTCCCAGAAATGGTTCGAGATTCGGAGGTAGTGGCCTGCCAAGGCGGAGAATTCTACGGAGTTCTCCGCTTATGCGTTAAAGGAAGGAAAGGAAAATTTTGTCGCCTAAAAAAAACACTTTAACTTTAAGGACCAAATGCACTCTTTATGATTATTCTTGATAAAAAGATTTCTGTTGAAGAACTGACTGAAACCGCAGGGGAATTGTACGGCGATATGGTCAAGGCAGTTGCTGATGTGGCAAACGGCAAACTGGCAATCGACGCCGAACTTCATTCCGACTTGGAACGGCTTCTTCTTGAAAACGGTTCAAATCAGAACGACTTGTGGGGTTTCAATATCTATCCGGAGATGGAAGGAGAAGATTTTATCGAGTTCGATTCGCTCATAAATATCCGTCCCAGGCAGAACAACAGGAGCCGATATGTGGAAAGTGCGGAAGTCAGGGAGAGAATCATAGAGATTGTAAACAATTTTATCGTCAGATAGCATATGGAAAACTGGACGATAGACGTGGACAGGTGGGCGACTATGCCGCTTTTTGAGCAGATGGCAAACATCGGCAGTGAAGTGGGAAGAGCCAGGAAGTGGCTTGAGAAAGGCAAGCAACAACTCGCCGAGGGCGCTTTTTACCGTGGTCTGGAACTGGTAGATGCAACAATCCGGTTCGGGCGCAGCAATATGGCATCCAGGACGTGCCTTCTTATGGAATTGTGTCGGGCCAGGGATTTGTTCTCGGATTCTTTTTTGAAGCGTGACTATGACTCACTTGGCTATCTTGAAAAGTATTTCGGCCAGTTTGCATCGGCAATCAGACGATAAGAGGTTCGATTCCCGAACTCTTTGGTCTGCAAAAACGACAGACAGCATACCGGAGGATGGATGATTCCGGGTCTTATCGGCTGAGCCGCCTTGCTCCGGAAGGAGTGATGAGTATGCCGAAACGGATGTTATAGCCGGGATTGTTGCCATATACGCAATCCGAAAAGCATTCGTCATAGCCGTGATGATACTGCACGAACAGATGGTACAGGTGGCTTTTCCAAGGTCTGAAGGCCAGTTCGACCGTATGCCCCAGATGAAAAGGCGCGAAAGACGGAGTCATACTGACCAGGACTGAAAGACGTTTGTATTCATACATCGCCCCCAGCGTAGCGTAGCCATAAAATTTGCTGAATATGTCCTGGGTCAGCAGATTGTCGTACCAACCGAAACCAACTCTGGCATTGGCGCATAAGGTGAGTCCGAAAGGAAAGGAGTGCGAATATTCTCCAAAGATATAATTGACGGAACGTGAAAGTTCATCGTCTCGGCCGTTGGAACGGTGTTCGATACCGCACAGCAGATTGCTTCCCTTCAGTTTCAAAGGAACAGTCAAGTAGAGCCCGGGAATGAAGGTATTGTCTTTGAACGGGCTTGAAGGTGCGTAGAGAAGCCATACGGCTTTGTGCGTATAAGCCAGCTTCATATCCAGACCCTCTATGTCCCCCATATTGCTGAAAATCGGCACGGCAAAGCTGACCTGAAACTTCACGTCCGCGGACGTGCTGTTGACCGGAGTTCCGTCCACCGGTATTCCGGAAACGAAATATATGGAGCGGAATCCCTCCAAGCCTGTTTGGGCCAAAGAAGGAATTGAGGCACAGGAAAATGCCAGAGCACACAATACAGCGCAAATGAAACGTTTCATCTATTTGTAATCTTTATAATTTCCGGGGGCTCCCCCGTTTTCCATTTCAAACCATTCGTGACCGGACGGAACGGGACGTCCGTCCCGCAGACATTCGAAGAATCTCTTCCATCGGGGATGGCAGTAGTTTCGGAGCATTCCGCTCCATTCACGGTTGGAGTAGTCCCGAAGCCCCAGCGAGGCGGCAGTCTCCGGTCCCCATACCGTAATTTGTGTCCGCAGGTTCCGCAACATCCACTCACGGTCTGATTCAGTGGCGCCTTCCACCTCGTCACAAACCGCTTCCGCCATTGCGGCGTGGTAGTCGTACGTCATCTGAGGTTCGGATGCAAGAAGAGTGTCCAGCGCAAGCAGGTCATCCAGGAATTCGTTGTACAAACTCTCGTACCTGTCCATATCTCCTTTGTCATAGGCGGCCTTGACCTGTGCAAGAAGAGGTATGCAGGCATTGCTGAGCACCTGCCGTCTGAGGTCCGCGCAGTCATAGCGGTAATTGGAAAGCCCGACTTCAGAACGGACCGAACCGGCGCCCGCCTCCAGACAGGCCAGGGCTTCTTCCAGTTCCGAGGGGTCATAATACAGCGCGCTCGTACCCCAGGTCGAAACCCGGTCGACCTCAAGGGAGGGACGGGCGCAGACTATCGGCTCGCTTGTCCCCTGCTGCCCTGTCCGACAGTCCAGGGCGGAAGAGGCTATCTTCCGCCACCCTTCCAGCAGATTGTCATTTTCCACTCCGTAGCGGGCTTTCACCCAACGGGCAAGCCATCCGTCGCACTCGCTCTCGTCCATCCAGGGAAGTTCCATCAGGGCATCGTACAAAACAGGATTGGTTTCGATTCCTTCGGCGGTGATTCCTACGCCCTTCAGGCTTTCCGGTTCCTTGTGACAGGCGTTGAAATACTGCCCGGTCATACTTTCAAGGCGCCCGTGAATACCTGTCCTTCCGCCAAAGTTGTGAAGCATACAGAAAACCCAGTCGTGCCCCTGAAAATTATGGTTCATCCAACGGGGGTTTCCGTCAGAAAACAGGTCGAGCACAATGAAATCACCCCGGGGAACAGAGGACAGCGCCTGAGCGCAAGGATTCGAACCCCAGGCCTGGATAACCCACCCCGCACCGGGTTCGGAAGCCTGCAGGGCCTCATCCACAATCCTGTAACACTCCCCTATGTCCGTATCCTCCGGAAGGTTTCCTTCGTGAAACAGGTCCATACTGTAGAACTTCGACTTTCCCATAACGGAGTCGAGATGCCTGTAGTACAGTTCCGACATCCGTCTGAAATCCGGGGAGGAAGGCAGTTGGAAGGCGGGTCTTTCAAAGCCGAACCATTTCCCCTGGCAGACGGTCTCCCATCCCAGTTTTTCCTTTGCATTGCCAGGCAGCATTCCTCCGTAGCCGGGAAGCACAGGCTCCATTCCCAGCGAGCGCATCCGTGAGAGAATCCTGCCGGCAAGCCGCTCCTCGCGTTCGTACCACCAGTCAGGATTAGGGCCGCCCCAGCCCTGCAGATTTCCCATAAGCCACCAGGCCTGAAAGCCCGGACCCGCCACGAAACCGTTGATTTCTTCCTTGTCGTACCCCAGTTCCCCGAGAATATTTTTCCAGACACAATCCACCCCTACAATCACAAGCGGCATATTGATGCCACGGAGGGCCATCCAGTCAATCTCTTTCTCCCAGCGGTCCCAATCCCAGAAAGCCATAGTGTAGGAAAAGGTGCAGTAGTTCAGGTAATAGCGCATCCCTGCGGAAGTTTTCCTCCGCTCAGGCTTATCCGGAAGGGGAAGTTCAACATCGGCAAGGTCCGTCGTCAGGCAGTTCCAGTGTAGATTTATGCCGGCATAATGGTTAAGATACCAGCCGATGCCGGCCGAAGCCGCAGAAAGGGAACTGCCCTCCACATAAGGCTTTCCTCCTTTCCTGTCTATCACGAACACCTCTTCGCCATCAGAGGACAATCCGGGGTTCACGACGGCCACAATCCTTCCGGACGCGCCTTCGCCGCCCACCCTGTCAAGAAGCGCGGAGAGTTCCGGGGCGCTTTCCAAAGACGAGCACCCCGCCGCGCACAGCGCGGCTGCAAGCAATTTCAAAAGAATTCTCATACTGCTCCGCAAACTTTTTTGATGCGGGCGCTACCGGTATCTTGCGATGACCTGGGTCATACAATGCGCCGCGCCGTAGCCGTCTATCAGATTCTCCAGAGGGAGCCATTCCACAGTGACGCCATTTTCCTCGAGCGCCTTCCTGTATTGTTCAGACTGGCCCTTCACTGCTATGATGTGGCGGGGAGCTATGGTGAGGTAATTGTTTGCGTAATGGAGTTCGTCAGTGCGGCAGATAGGGATTATCTTGTACCCCATTGACTTCACGGTCTGGACAAAACCGACGTTCTCCCTGTAGAGGGAGTATTCCTTCTGCCCTTCTTCCCTGACATAAATGTCCGCCGTGCAGTATTCCGGGTCCCCCTCCTTTGCTTCCATCCTGCTGAGCGGCATAGTGCAGAGGTCTTTGTCAATGATGTTGAAATGGGTGGCCAGGTGCATTTCCATCTGCCACCTCAGATGGTCGTTGACCACTATTACGGTATCGTGTCCGAAAACGTCGGCCTCCATCATCTGCCTGATGGCCTCCATATTCGTTCTCATACCGCACCCGATGAATGAAACCGTCCCCGCGGGGAGGTAATCTCCGCCCTCAATCCTGCCGTCCCCGGTCACTTCAAAGACGGGAGCGATTCCGAGTTGTTCGTAACAGGCCTTGATTATCCTGGTTTCCGGACTGCGCTGGTAGGAATTCATCTTGCAAATGACCTGACCGCGGGGAGTCGAGATGCTCTGGTCCCTCAGGAAGTAAAGGTTCGTAAGGGGGCGGTGCAAATAATCGGCCTCTACTCCGGTATTGTTGTCGGTACCGTGCAGAATCACCTTGGGCTGGAAGAGAAGCACTCTGATAAGGTCCTCCCTTGACATCACGGAAAGGGTCTCGAGCCTGTAATTTTCTCCGAAGGACAGGGAATCGGCCACGTCAGACGCGTCATAAATCAAAGTCGCGGACGCCAGTTCCCTCAATTTCTCCATATCCATCTGCCTTAGAACATCCATAAGCCGGTAAACCCTGATGCCTTTGCTCTCAAGCTTTTTTATAAAATTACGGTGTTCGATGGCGGCGCTGTCAACGTTGAAATAACTTTCGAACAAGCCGGCGGCGGGATGAACCACTCCGTCAAACAGTTCCTCTCCGGGCGTATGGACAAGGACGGCCGCAGCCGGAGCCCATTCGGAGGACGGGGAAGATGCGGTCCTCTTATCAACCGGGGATACGCAGGAGAACAGAACCGAAAGGAACGACATCGCCGCCAGAGCGCGGCCCACAGTCGCTCTTGTCATAACGGATTCAGACAACAACCTCTTCATATTGTATGCTTTAATCTTTCAAAATTATCGGTAATTTTCAAGAAATACAACTGGCGTCACCACTTTTTTGCGTATTTGCATATTTATTCATACCTTTGCATATTATTCGTAGGTTATGAACGAGAAAACTAACAGAAAAAACCTGATTGCCGAGATAATACGGACCCAGAAGGTCCACAATCAGGAGGAATTGGTCAAATTATTGGAACTCAAAGGAGTGACAACCACCCAGGCGACTCTTTCCCGGGACACCAAGGAGATGGGCGCGTTCAAAGTGTCCGACCCTGTAGAAGGTCTGGTCTATGCTCTTCCGAGCGAAGAGGCTCAGAAGCAGAGCAGCCAAATAAGCATAGACGACTTCGACATCTCCGGCCAGATGTGCGTCCTTCACTGCAAGCCCGCATTCGCCTCCGTCATAAGTTCACTGATAGACGGCGCCTCCATAAAAGGCGTGATGGGAACGATAGCCGGGGATGACACCATCCTGCTTATGCTCCACCAGACCGCAGACAAGAACTACATCTCCGACACCATACACTCTATGTTCCGCATCTCTGAAATAGTCGTCAGGGTAGCCACCGCGGAAGACACCGTGTATGCCGAGGAAATCTGCCGGGAGATATATGTCTCATCCCTTGAACGCAAGACAGGAATAGCCAACAGGACCCCGGAATACATTTCGGAAAAGATACTGGCCGGCAAAGCGGTCATAGCCGTGGACGACAAGGGGGAATTTGCGGGATTCTCCTATATCGAGTCCTGGGGACACAAGAGCTTCGTGGCGAATTCCGGACTGATAGTGGCCCACAAGTTCCGCGGCCGGGGAATATCCAAACGCATCAAGGAAATGACCTTCAGTCTTTCCCGCACCCTGTACCCCAACGCCAAGATTTTCTCCATCACCACAGGAGCGGCCGTGATGAAGATGAACTATCAGCTGGGGTTCAGGCCTGTCCCGTACAGCGAACTCACGGACGACCCGGAATTCTGGAAAGGCTGCGAGGGATGCCGTCACTTTGAGATTCTCAAGAACCACGACTACAAAGCCTGCATCTGCACGGGACTGTTGTACGATTCAAATGAAAAATAGTTTATGAAGAAGAAAGTTGTAGTGGCATTCAGCGGAGGACTGGACACCTCATACACGGTGATGTACCTCTCGAAAGAGATGGGCTACGAAGTATATGCGGCCTGCGCCGACACCGGAGGTTTCAGTCCCGAACAGCTGAAGGCAAACGAGGAGAACGCCTACAAGTTGGGAGCGTTCAGCTACGTCACCCTTGACGTTGCCGGGGAATACTATGAAAAGAGCCTGAAATATATGGTTTTCGGAAATGTGCTCAGAAACGGAACCTACCCCATATCCGTATCTTCCGAACGCATTTTCCAGGGCATCGCCATAGCCCGTTATGCCAAGAGCATAGGCGCTTCCGCCATAGCGCACGGCTCGACGGGAGCCGGAAACGACCAGATAAGATTCGATATGACCTTCCTTGTGATGTGTCCCGAAATGGAAATCATCACCCTGACAAGGGACCGGAACCTGAGCAGGAAGGAAGAAACAGATTACCTCAACTCGCACGGATTCAAGGCTGATTTCGCAAAACTGAAATATTCCTACAACGTAGGCCTCTGGGGAACGTCCATCTGCGGAGGGGAAATACTGGACTCAAAGCAGGGGTTGCCTGAAAGCGCCTATCTGAAACAGGTCAGCAGGACCGGCGGCGAGAAACTGGTGCTGGGATTCCGCAAAGGCGAGCTTGACTCCGTGAACGGCAGGAAGTTCGACGACAAGGTCGAGGCCATACGCGAGGTCGAGAAGATAGCATCCGCCTACGGAATAGGACGCGACATGCACGTGGGAGACACGATGATAGGCATCAAGGGGCGCGTGGGATTCGAGGCCGCGGCGCCTATGGTCATAATCGCCGCGCACAAGTTTCTGGAGAAGTTCACCCTGAGCAAGTGGCAGCAGTACTGGAAGGACCAGATTTCGACCTGGTACGGAATGTTCCTGCACGAAAGCCAGTACCAGGAGCCGGTGATGAGAGATATGGAAGAGATGCTGACCAGCAGCCAGCGCAACGTCAACGGCGAAGTTACGGTGGAACTCAGGCCCTACGGCTTTTCCATGGTAGGAGTCGATTCTCCCGATGACCTCGTCAAGAACAAGCTCGGAGAGTACGGAGAAGGCGCCAAAGGATGGACTTCGCAGGAGGCGAAGGGTTTCATAAAGATTTCGTCCAACCCGCTCCGCGCATACTACCTCGCACACCCGGAGGAACTGGACAATGATTAAGGTCGGGATAGTAGGAGCCGCGGGATACACCGCAGGGGAACTGATTCGGATTCTGGTGAACCATCCCGAAGCCGAAATTGCATTCGCCCACTCGCAGAGCAATTCCGGCAAGGCTCTCTATGAGGTTCACGAAGGCTTGATAGGAGACACCGGGCTGCATTTCTGCAGCGAATATGAACTTGAAGACATCGACGTTCTCTTCCTGTGCGGAGCGCACGGCAGGAGTTCTGAATTCTGGCAGGGCAGGCAAAGGCCGGAGCACCTGAAAGTGATAGACCTCGCCCAGGACTTCAGGGACGAGAGCAACGGCTATGTTTACGGCCTCCCCGAGTGGAAACTCAAGTCTGACCCGGGAGCCCTTCTCAACGCGCAGTCGGTGGCCAACCCCGGATGCTTCGCCACTGCCATACAACTGGCGCTGCTTCCGCTCTCTGACGCAGGACTTCTGAAGGACGAAGTGCAGGTGACCGCCATTACAGGTTCGACAGGTGCCGGGGCAAAGCTCTCCGAGACCTCCCATTTCAGTTGGAGAAACAATAATGTTTCATCATATAAAGTATTTGAGCATCAACACCTTATAGAGATAAAGAGAAACCTTTCCCTCATTCAGGGACCAACTGTCCCTCGCATAAATTTCGTCCCTGTCAGAGGTGATTTTCCCCGCGGAATTTTTGCGTCTCTCCATACCCGGTGCGAACTGCCGGAACAGGAAATCATCAGAATTTTCAGGGAATATTTCCAAGGTGCGGCATTTACTTTCGTCTCTGAACTTCCTGTGGACCTGAAGCAGGTCACAAATACAAACAAATGTGTTTTACATATTGAAAAGCATCAGGATACCGTTGTAATTACTTCCGTTATCGACAACCTTTTGAAGGGTGCGTCAGGACAAGCCGTGCAGAATATGAACCTGATTTTCGGACTTGACCAGAGCACAGGACTGAAGTTCAAGGCATCCGCATTCTAAAAATCATAGAAAATGACATTATTCGACGTATATTCCCTATTCGACGTGACTCCGCAGAAAGCCAGCGGCTGCCGCGTATGGGACGACAAGGGCAATGAATATCTGGACCTCTACGGAGGACACGCCGTAATCTCCATAGGACACTCGCATCCCCGCTATGTCAAGGCCGTTTCCGAGCAGTTGGGGAAAATAGGATTCTATTCCAACAGCGTGCAGAACCCTCTCCAGCAGGAACTTGCCGACAGGCTTGGCGAGATGGGAGGATACCCGGAATACTCGCTCTTCCTCGACAACAGCGGCGCGGAATCCAACGAGAACGCCCTGAAACTGGCATCTTTCCACACTGGAAGGGACAGAATCGTAGCGTTCCGCAAAAGCTTCCACGGACGCACGTCCGGCGCCGTTTCCGTGACGGACAATCCCTCCATAGTATCGCCGTTCAACGCAAACCACAAGGTATCATTCTGTGATTTGAATGACGCGCAGCAGGTTGAGGACATCCTGAAAAAGGGAGACGTAGCCGGAGTCATCATAGAAGGCATCCAGGGTTGCGGAGGAATCAACATCCCGGAAACATCCTTCATGCAGGAGCTGAGCGCCCTGTGCCGCAGATACGGCGCCGTTCTCATACTGGACGAAGTCCAGAGCGGATACGGACGGAGCGGGAAGTTCTTTGCCCACCAATGGTACGGCATAAAGCCGGACCTCATCACTATGGGAAAGGGCATCGCCAACGGTTTCCCCTGCGGAGGTGTGCTCATTTCACCGGAATTCAAGGCGGCGAAGGGGATGCTCGGAACCACCTTCGGAGGCAACTACCTGGCAATGGCCGCCGCCATTGCAGTTCTCGACATAATCAGGGACGAGAACCTCATCGAAAACGCGCTGAAAGTCGGCGGGCACTTACGCAAAGTAATAACATCACACCCTCATATCAAGGAAGTCAGGGGGCTGGGCCTGATGACGGGCATCGAGTTCAACACTGAAGTCGCCCCCATCCGCAGCGAACTGCTGTATGGAAAACACATATTCACCGGAGTTTCAGGCAAGAATATGATACGCCTGCTCGCTCCCCTGTGCCTGACGGAGGCGCAGGCTGACATATTCGGGACGGCCCTGAGGGAAATATTGGAGAAATGAAGACTTTTTTCAACGTAGAAGACATAGGAGACCTGAATCTCGCCTTGCAGGAGGCCGCCCAGGTCAAGAAGACCCCGTTTGCCTGGAAACATCTCGGCACGGACAAGACCATTATGCTGGTGTTCTTCAACAGCAGCCTGAGAACACGGCTGAGCAGCCAGAAAGCCGCCCTGAACCTGGGGATGAACCCCATCGTCCTGAACATCGGGCAGGACAGCTGGAAACTTGAGACCAGGATGGGAGTCGTAATGGACGGGGACAAAAGCGAGCATCTCCGCGAGGCGATACCGGTGATGGCCAGCTACTGCGACATCCTGGGCATCCGTTCCTTCGCCGCTCTGACCGACAGGGAATACGACTATGGCGAGACGGTGCTCAGAGAGTTCATACAATACGGCGGCAAGCCCGTAATCAGTCTCGAATCCGCCACGGTGCATCCCTGCCAGGCCTTCGCAGACCTCATAACAATAAACGAGTACAAGAAAAAAAGCCGGCCCAAGGTTGTGATGAGCTGGGCTCCTCACCCCAAAGCCCTGCCCCAGGCGGTACCCAATTCCTTCGCCCAATGGATGAACGCCGCCGACGTGGACTTTGTCATCACACATCCCGAGGGATACGAACTCGACCCCCGCTTTGCCGGGAACGCAAGGGTTGAATATGACCAGATGAAGGCCCTGGAAGGCGCGGACTTCGTATATGCCAAGAACTGGAGCTGTCCCGGAGTGAAAGACCCTTCGGCCTACGGACAGATACTGAGCAAGGATATGGGGTGGACCATAGACGACGCGCATATGGCGGTGACTGACAATGCATATTTTCTGCATTGTCTTCCGGTCAGGAGGAATATGATAGTCAGCGATTCAGTGATAGATTCGGACAGGTCGCTGGTGATTCCCGAGGCCGCAAACAGGGTTGTGTCCGCGCAGGTGGTGATGAAGAGGATGCTGGAGGATATGCTGAAATGAGAGAGCCCTTGAACATAGTGAAGGCGGGAGGGCAGGTCGTGGAAGACGAACTTGCGCTCGGCAGGCTGCTCGACAGTTTCCGCGAGTTGCCGGGTCATAAGATTCTTGTCCACGGCGGAGGAAGGACGGCCACCAGGCTCGCTTCCGGACTCGGAATCCGGAGCAGGATGCTGAACGGACGCAGGATTACCGATGCCGACACCTTGAAGGTGGTCACGATGGTTTATGCAGGGCTAGTCAACAAGAACATAGTGGCGAAGCTGCAGGCCAGAGGAATCGATGCCGCAGGTCTGTGCGGAGCCGATTTCAATATAATCCTCAGTCAAAGGAGGCCATCCGAGCCAGTGGACTACGGTTTTGTGGGCGACATAAGTGAAGTGAACGCCGGGGCCCTGTCCCGCGTGCTGGACTCCGGGGCCGTCCCTGTCATCTGTCCGATAACCCACGACGGCAAGGGAGGTCTGCTCAACACCAACGCCGACACCGTGGCCACCGCCGTGGCCGGGGCGCTCTGTCAGGCATTCGACGTCAGTCTGACCTTCTGCTTCGAGAAGAAGGGAGTTCTTCTGGACGCCGGCAACCCCGATTCTGTGATTTCCTCCCTGAGCAGAGAGGATTATGCCGGGCTTCTTGAATCGGGCGCCGTTTCCGAAGGGATGATTCCAAAGTTGGACAACGCGTTCAAGGCCCTGGAAGCAGGTGTCGAATGCGTGAGAATAACAGATGCCGAAGGTCTGGGAAGGCCTGGAGGAACCTTGATTGTATGATGGACTTTCTTTTGAACGATGCCGTCGCGCTCCTGCGCGGAATGGTGGCCGTACCTTCCGAATCGTTTCAGGAAGAGGAAGTCGCCTCCCTGCTTTTTCACAGTCTGAAAGGTTGGGGGCTGGCTCCGGCCAGATACGGAAACAACATTGTCTGCAAGTGCAGGAACTACTGCGCATCCAAGCCATCGCTGGTGCTCGACGCCCACATCGACACTGTGGCCCCCTCCTCCGGATACACCGGGGACCCCTTCGATTCCGGGGATGACCCTTCCGTAATATTCGGGTTGGGCAGCAATGACGACGGAGGAAGCGTAGTGTCGCTCGCGGCTGCGTTCAGAGCCCTGGACAGCAGGAATCTTCCGATAAACCTGATTCTGGCCCTGAGTTCCGAAGAGGAGAAATCCGGACCTTCGGGAGCCTCGGCCCTGTACGGAGACACCGGACCGGAAGAGACAAGAAACGCGTCCTGGGTCATCGTGGGAGAGCCTACCGGGATGGACGCCGCTGTCGGCGAGCGCGGACTCCTGGTACTCGACGGAACCGCTCAGGGCAAAAGCGGGCACGCGGCGAGGTCAGAGGGAGTGAACGCGCTGTACATCGCATTGGATGACATACAGAAACTGCGGGACTTCAGATTCGACAGGATATCTCCCGTTATGGGACAGACCGCATTGAATGTCACACAGATAAATGCGGGTTCCGCTCATAATGTCATACCCGGGGAATGCCATTTCACGGTGGACGTGAGATTCACCGAACAGTACGAACCCGGCGAAATTCTGGAAATGCTTTCCGGGCTGTGCAGGAGTTCCCTTGTCCCCAGGAACCTCAGGAACAGGGCGTCCGCCACCCGTACAGACTCTCCCCTGCTGAAAACGGTGGAGGAACTGGGCATACGGACATTCTGCTCCCCCACCTCTTCGAACTGGATGCGTACCGGACGCGACGCCATAAAGATGGGGCCGGGAGAATCCTCCCGTTCGCACCGGGCAGATGAATACATCCTGGTTTCCGAAATCGGGGAAGCCATAGACAAATACATAACTTTCATAGAAACTTTCTGCAATGTCAACACTCTGGAACAAAGGAACGGCCTGCACTGAAGAAGTGGAGAAATTCACAGTCGGGAATGACCGCGAACTGGACCTCAAGCTCGCCAAATACGACGTCACGGGTTCAAAGGCGCACATAAGGATGCTCGAGTCCATCGGACTTCTGAGCAAGGAGGAACTGGAAACCCTGACGGCTGCGCTGGACCGGATACTGGACGACATCGGGAAAGGGAACTTTACCCTGGACGAGGGGGTGGAGGACATTCACTCGCAGATTGAGTTCCTTCTTTGCGCGGAATTGGGAGAGGTCGGGAAGAAGATTCATTCAGGAAGGTCCCGCAACGACCAGGTGCTCCTTGACATCAAGCTCTTCCTCCGGGACGAGATTCTCTGCCTGCGGAAGCAGATTCTGGAACTGTTCGGCAAGCTCCAGAGTCTGAGCGAGCGGAACAAGGACATCCTTATGCCGGGCTACACCCACGCCCAGCCGGCGATGCCGTCATCGTTCGGACTGTGGTTCGGAGCCTATGCGGAGTCCCTGGTGAACGATATGTATATGCTTCACGCGGCGTACCGGGTGGTCAACCGCAACCCGCTGGGCTCTGCCGCAGGCTACGGAAACTCTTTTCCCCTGGACAGGGAAATGACCGCCGGAATCCTGGGTTTTCCGTCACTGGACTACAACAGTATCGCGGCGCAGATGAGCAGAGGCAAGGCAGAAATGTGCACAGCGGCGGCGATGGGATGCATAGCGTTGACGCTCAACAAATTCGCATCTGACTGCTGCCAGTATATGTGTCCCAACTTCGGTTTCATCAAGTTTCCCGACGCCCTCACCACGGGCTCCAGCATAATGCCCCACAAGAAAAATCCGGACGTGTGGGAGATGGTTCGCGGGAAGTGCAACCGCATTATGGCGGCGGAGAATGAAATTTCCCTGCTGTGCAGCAATATGCCGCACGGATACCACCGCGACTACCAGCTTCTGAAAGACATTCTTTTCCCCACCCTGGAACTTATGCACAGCTGTCTGGACATAAGCTCCTATATGCTCGACTACATTCAAATCAACGGGAACATTCTTGAAAATCCGCTGTACAGGCATCTGTTCACCGTGGAGGAAGTCAACCGGAGAGTCCTTGAAGGCGTTCCCTTCCGCGACGCCTACAGACAGGTGGGGCAGGAGGTCAACCGGGGCGCTTTTCATTTTGAAGGTGAAATCCATCATACCCACCCGGGAAGCATCGGCAACCTCTGCAATGACAGGATTGCCGTCCTGATGGAGGAAGCCGCCGACTGGAACAAAAGGCGGTGACCGCCGGAAGCAAACGCCGTCATTTACCGGAAAATCAATATATTTGCAGCATATACCCAGACCCCGTATCATGACCAGCAAGGATATCAGCGCAGAACTTCTCGAGAATTCCGGAATCAAAGTCACCGCCAACAGGATAATTGTTCTGGACGCTCTCCTGCGGAGTCCGGGGCCTATGTCGGCGAAGGAAATAGAGAACGAGGTCAGCACCCTGGACAAGTCCAGCATTTTCCGTTGCCTGATGGTTATGAAGGAGAGCGGCCTGCTTCACACCCTGGACGGAGGCCCGGAAGGCGTGCGATATGAGGTATGCCGCGCCCCGCACGACGGGCCCGACACTGACGAACACCTTCATTTCCATTGTGAGGTTTGCGGCCGGACCTTCTGCTTCGAGGACATCGGCATCCCTGCCGTGACTCTCCCCTCCGGATACGAAATCCGCTCCACGGAACTTACCGTCAAGGGTGTGTGCCGTGAATGTGCCGGAAAGCGGCGGGGCTGAAATTATTTCAGGAAAATCCCGGACAGGAGCAGACCTACGCCACAAGCCACCGAGACGCTTATCAGACCCGGGATGATAAAGCTGTGGTTCAGCAGATACTTTCCTATTCTTGTCGTTCCGGTACGGTCGAAGTTGACCGTGGCGATGTCCGAAGGATAGTTGGGAATCACGAAGTATCCGTAAACGCTGGGGAGAAGGCCCACCAGGACATATCCGGGAACCCCCAGCGAATAAGCCAGGGGCAGCATTGCCACCACGGTCCCTCCCTGTGTATTGGTCAGCGCTGAAACTGCGAAGAACACGAAGGCGATGGCCCAGGGATACTGCTCGACGAAACCGCCCAGGGCCGTCTTGAAGAGTTCCGTGTAGTTGGAGAAGAAAGTGTCAGCCATCCAGGCTATCCCGTAGATGGCAATCACCGCCACCATTCCGCTCTGCCAGACCGTACCGGCGACCGCCTTCCTGGGGCTTGCCTTGCAGAAGACAATCATTGCCGCGGCGGCGACAAGCATTATTATCTGGATGATGACGTTCATCGGGACGGCCTTGAAGCCGGATGCGGCCAGAATCACGATGGAGAGTATCGCTCCGACGAAAATGAAGACGGACCGCTTTGCTGACTTGGATATTTCGGAGCCCAGCAGAGATGAGGAATTCCCATAGATGAAGGCTCTCTGCTCCGGGTCGGCGATTTTTTTCTGGAATTCGGGGTCCTTGTCCAGGTCCTTTCCCCTGTGCGCGGAAAACAGGGAGGCTGCAAACAGGCCCGCCAGGCTCGCGGGAATGGTGATAGCCACGACCTGAAGGATGGAGACGTCATAACCGTAGCCGGACGATATCATCACGAAAGAAACCACGGCGGCCGCGATGGGGGAACAGGTGATTCCAACCTGGGAGGCCACGGAAGCCACACCGCACGGCCTTTCAGGCCGGATGCCGTTCTTGATGGAGACATCCACGATTATGGGCATCAGCGTATATACCACGTGTCCGGTTCCCACCAGGACCGTAAGCAGGAACGTGCAGAAGGGCGCCAGGAAAGTAATGTGGGAAGGATGTCTGCGCAGGAGTTTTTCCGCAAGCTGTATCATCCAGTCCATTCCTCCGGCCGCGTGGAGCATCCCGGCGCAGGTGACAGCCGCTATTATGATGTAGATTACGTCTGTCGGAGGGGTCCCGGGCTGCAACCCGAATCCGAATACCAGTATGGCCAGGGCTATGCCGCTGATTGCGCCGAGAGCCAGACTTCCGAATCTGGACCCCACGTACAGCGCGGCAAGCACTATAAATAGTTGTACAATAAACATCATAATGTAATTCTTGGCCTGTAAATATACCCAATTTATTTTTTTTGATTGGAAAATTAAATAAAAATAGCCAATTTTGAAATTGTAAAATTTATAACAAACCAAATTCTTCAACTATATGGGAAAGACCAAATATTCAGGCACTCAGACGGAAAAGAATCTTGAGGCCGCATTCGCGGGAGAGTCACAGGCCCGCAACAAGTACACCTACTTCGCATCTAAGGCAAAGAAGGAAGGATTCGAGCAGATTGCTGCGCTCTTCCTGCAGACCGCAGACAACGAAAAGGAGCACGCCAAACTCTGGTTCAAGGAGCTTCAGGGAATAGGCGACACCGCGCAGAACCTTGCCGCGGCCGCAGATGGGGAAAACTACGAATGGACAGATATGTACGAGGGATTTGCAAAGACGGCGGAAGCTGAAGGATTCCCCGAACTGGCAAGGAAGTTCCGTCTGGTGGCGGCTATCGAAAAACGTCACGAGGAACGCTACCGCGCTCTGCTCAAGAACGTAGAGGCCGAGGAGGTCTTCAGAAAATCCAGCGTAAAGGTTTGGGAATGCAGGAACTGCGGCCACATAGTCGTAGGCGAGGCCGCTCCCGAGGTATGCCCTACCTGCGCGCATCCCCGGAGTTACTTCGAAATCCATATGGACAACTTTTGATGCAGCCGCGACTTGAAGGGATTGAAGACGGCGCTGTTTGTATCAGCCCTTACCCTCCTGTGGCAGACAGCAGACGCCCAGAAATTCGAGAACGTCAGATACGGAAACTTTGAAAGTTGGACCATACGCCTTATCAGGGAGTCCGGGATTCTGGGTGGAGAAACCAGGACCCACTATGTCATAGGCCCGAGGGACACCATAAGGGCGAACAAGCCCTACAGTTACAACAAGACCATCTGGGCGAGTTCAAACACCTATGCCGTAGTTGCGGGAGTGACCAAGGTCACCTGTTCCGTCAGCCCTGAGAAAGGGCCCGACGGGACCTGCGCAAGGCTTGAGACCAAGATGGTCGAATGCAAGGCGGCGGGCATAATCAACATCAAGGTGCTTGCGCAGGGGTCAATCTTCTGGGGTCGAATCCTGGAACCAATCAGTTCCACAAGCAACCCCTATTCCAATATGGACTGGGGAATTCCGTTCACGAAGAAGCCCTCGGCCCTGGTTTTCGATTACAAGTCCGTCGTGCCCAACAGCGGAAAGATATATGACGGAAGAAAACTTGTTCCCGGCACAGACCCGGAGACCGTGATGTTCATCCTCCAGCACCGTTGGGAAGACGAGGACGGCAACATACACGCCAGGAGGGTGGGAACCGCCTTCTGCAGGATAGAAAAGAGTTCCGGAAAATGGATTGAGGGATTCCGCGTCCCCGTCATCTACGGCGATGCGCGCAAATCCCCTGCATACAGGGACTATATGGGCCTGATTCAGGGCAAGGCGAGCCTTTATGCCGTCAACGGCAAAGGCGAGTCCAAGCCTATCCTGGAAGAATGGGGAGACGCGACGGACAGCGTAACCCACGCCATATTGTCCTTCACGTCGGGAAGCGCAGGCTCTTTCCGGGGAGAACTGGGCAACATACTTTGGTTAGACAACATCAAACTGGAATATCAATGAAATCATCTATTATGACCGTCGTGGCCGTGGCCGCCGCAATATTCTTCACAGCGTCAGCATCGGCCGAGACACGCTACTTCACCAAAACCAGGGGAGATAAATTCATTTCCACTATGACCATATCGGAAAAGAGCATCCCCGGAGGATTCGAAGCCAGATTCGGTGAAGGGAACAAATATGAGATTCACACTATGAACTCCGCCAGGATGACCACCGCGCTGAGGATAGTCAACCCTGAAAAGGACACCGACGTGACAGTCACCCTGAAAGACGGGCTGTTCCACTTCAAGGGCAAGGTGAGAGGCAAGAATGTGGACAAGACCGAGAAGAGCAGCGGAGACCCCTGGTATCAGAATCCCGAAATAAACGGGCTGAAGTTCCTGAAAGGCAAGAAGGACTTCAGGATTCAGGTAATACGTCCCACCGAGGTGGACCGGTTCACCCTGAAAAGCACCGACAAAGGGACCGAAACCATTGACGGGTTCACCGTCACACATATAGTCAACACCAACGTAGGAGCCTTTGCGGGAGCCTGGAAATGCTCCTACTGCTTTGATGTCAACACCAACGAGTTCGTGCTCTACAAATCAGTCGAGGGAGCTCCCGGGACACCCGAGACCAAGATAGTTATCAAGAAATGAAGTCTCCGGACTACTCTGTTCTGAAAGACCGGTGCGTCCTTTGGATAAGGGACTGGTTCCGTACCAATGGAAACGGATGCCGGGCAGTCCTGGGCATGAGCGGAGGCAAGGACAGTACGGTGGCGGCCGCCCTGTGCGCGGAAGCCATCGGCAAGGATAAGGTCACCGGAGTCGCAATGCCCGCCGAAGGCCAGGGTCTGAACGACGCCGACAAGATTTGCGAGTATCTGGGCATAGGGTTCGTCTGCGTCCCCATCGGTGAGATAATCAGGAGTTTCCATACTGTCCGGGATTCATTGGAAGGAGGATTTTCCGTTCAATGCGAGCAGAACATCCCTCCGAGAGTCAGGATGACGGTGCTGTATGCAGTTTCACAGTCTCTGGGAGGCCGCGTGGTGAACACCTGCAACCTGTCCGAAGACTGGATAGGCTATGCCACGAGATGGGGAGACGGAGCCGGTGATTTCAGTCCCCTGGGAGGACTTACGGTACAGGAAATCAGAGGAATGGGCCACGCAATGGGACTGCCTGCCGAATGGGTTGACAAGACTCCTGACGACGGGCTCCCGCACAGTTGCAGCGATGAACAGAAGTTCGGTTTCAGTTATGAAACCCTGGACAGGTACATCAGGACAGGGGTATGCGACGACCCCGCCGTCAGGGAGAAAATCGACAGGATGCACAACGGCAATCTGTTCAAGATGGAAATGCCCCCGAAGTTCGAGCCCTACCTGAAATGAACCTCCTGCTGAAATTCAGTGACCTGTATGATGACGAGCAGTTCTCCGACGGAACCGTCCTGGACTTCCGTTCTTTGGAAGGGACAAATTCTTTCTGTTCGGAAGAATCGGCGGAAGCCATTGCCGGGGAGTTGTCGGGATATCCTCTGAACGGGGTCCACTGGATTGACAGCGGAGATTATCACTATCTGACAGCCCTGTTCCTCCGGAGCGTGAGGGAACCTTTCATCCTGGCGCTGTTCGACAACCACAGCGACGACGGGGAAAGCGCGTTCTGCGAAAGCGCGCTGAGTTGCGGAAACTGGGTGGCCTGGCTTGAGAGGAACAATCCCCATATGCGCTCCCACTGCCTCAACACCGTCCCCGAAGACAGTTCCGTCCCCGTCTATCTTTCCCTGGACCTGGACATACTCTCCACCGACTTCGTGAAAACCAACTGGAACCAGGGGACAATGACCTTGGAAGAACTTGAGAATTACGTTCTTGAATGTTCCGAAGGACGCAGGGTGCTCGGAGCCGACATTTGCGGAGGCCTGACTCTGGCAAGGGGCGCGAGCCCGCGGGACCTGGCTCTCAACCTCAGAACACGGGAGAGGCTCAAGGTCTTTTTCCGCAGGATTTTCCCCTATTCCGAAGTCTGAAGGAAAGTTTCAATCCAGTCGGGATGCAGACGGACAATGTCCGCGCGCCGGCACAGGGACAGCACTTCCCCTTCCCTGCCCCGGGTGAAACGCTTGTGCGAAGGGCCGACCAGAATCGGTCTTCCGAACACTCTGAGACTGTCGAGATTTCGAAGGATTTCCATATTCTGGGCGGGAGTCTTGGCGAACCCCAGGCCCGGGTCCAGTATCCAATCCCGCAAGCCGGCCCTTTCGGCCCTGAGGGAAAAGTCCCGGAAGAATTCCAGAAGTTCGGCCATCACTCCGTCAGGATAGTCGCACAGCAGGTCCATCGTCCTTGGATTTCCCCTCCTGTGCATTGCGACGTACCCAAGGCCGAGTTCCGCCACGGTCGGGAGCATTTCTCTGTCAAGTTCCCCCGCGGAAACGTCGTTGACGGTAAAACCTCCCTTCAGGGAAAAGACTCTCCGGACTATGGAACTGCGGGTGGTGTCAAGGGAGAACGGTCTTCCCTCCCGGAGTTTCTCCATTGCAGGCTCGAGTCTCGCCCATTCCTGTTCTTCGCTCACGTCATCCGCCCCCGGACGGGTTGAAACCGCCCCTATGTCCACGATGTCGGCCAGTTCCGATTCAAGTATTGACAAATCTCCCATCCCCGACTTCTGGAAAGAGTCAGGAGAAAGGTTCAATATGCCCATTATCTGTGTCACGCGCTGCAAAAGTAGAGAAAAAATCAATATATTTGCACTGATATGCTCATCGTATTGGAAGGTCTGGACGGAGCAGGCAAATCCACTCAGGTCCAAAAGCTGAAGGAATATCTGGAGAGCAGATGTTCCCGCCTGGAATACATACATTTCCCCCGATATGACGCGCCCGTTTACGGAGAACTCATAAGCAAGTTCCTTCGCGGCGGGTTCGGCCCCATCGATGCGGTTCACCCCCAGCTTGTGGCGTTGCTCTTCGCCGAGGACAGACACGGGGCCGCGCCCCGAATCAGGGCCGCTCTGGAGCACGGCGCGACCGTACTGCTGGACCGTTACGTTTATTCCAACATAGCCTACCAATGCGCTAAATTGGATGACCCCGAGGAGGAGGAACAGGTCAGAAACTGGATTCTGGACACGGAATTCGGAGATTTCAATCTTCCTGAGCCGGACCTCAACATATTCCTGAACGTACCGCTCGACTTTGTGGAAAAAAGTCTTCACAGCCAGAGGAGCGGTTCGGACAGGGATTACCTCCAGGGAGGCTCCGACATACACGAGGCCAGCATAGGATTCCAGAAGAGGGTCAGGGAAATCTATCTTGACCAGGCCCGCAGGGATTTGAGACTCAAGGTCGTGGACTGTTCGGACGCGGACGGCCATATTCTCCCGCCCGATGCAATCCACCGCAAAGTCAGGGAAATCATAGACAGTTATATTCGATGAAGAATTTCTACAAGGGAACCCGCAGGGCCGCCGCAGTCGCAATAGGAATCGTTTTCTTCGTTGCAGGTTTTCTCAAGGTGATGGACCCGGTCGGCAGCGGCCTGGTTATGGAGGATTACTTCAAATTCCTGCACATCGCATTCCTGGTTCCGGCGGCGAAAGCGCTGGGATTCGCGCTCGCCCTTGCAGAATCCTTTTTGGGAATACTGCTTGTCACGGGGCTCTGGAGGCGGCTCGTCGCAATTCTTTCAGCGGCTTTCCTGGGTTTCTTCACCGTTGTGACCGCCTTGCTCGCCATATTCAACCCGCCGATGGACTGCGGCTGTTTCGGGCAGGCCATCCACCTGAGCAATCTTCAGACCTGTGTCAAGAACATTGTGCTGGACGCATTGTGGTGCTATGCATTCCTCCCCTTCAGGGACTTTGACTCCCCCAGGAAAATAAAGTACGCCACCTCCGGAATAGCCGCCATATCAATCTCCCTGTTCGCAGTCCACTCCATCCTGGGAATACCTATGATGGATTTCTCCGCTTTCAATGCAGGCGCGGAGGTCCAGCAGGAAGATGCCCTGCTCACGCTTTGCGATTCGGAAGGAAGATACCTCGACACCCTCGATTTCCGGGGCAGGATTATTCTCTCAAGCGTTTACGACCCTCTCAAAATGGACAGAGAGGATTTTGAAAAACTGAACAGGGTCCTGAATGCCGCCAAGGCCGCAGGATATGCCACGATGCAATTGTACGCGGCGGCTCCGGAGCAGCTCCCCGGAAAGGACTGCTATGCCGTCGACCGCAGGACACTGATGACCCTGAACAGGTCGAACGGCGGCCTGGTGTACGTCTCTGACCGGCAGATAATCAGAAAATGGAGTTTCAACAATCTTCCGGACGACTCTGAACTGGAGGAGCTTTACGGGAAGAACCCCACGGAGGAAATGCTGAGCAGAACCGTCAAGGACAGGATGAGGATGCAGGGATTCCTGCTGTACGTGTTTGCCGTTATGCTGCTGCTTTGAGTCCGGAGGCCTAGCGGGTCAGATAAACGTCTTCCGAAGAATCGGAGAAGTAGAAATTCTCCCTTGCGAAGGTCTCCACCGAATCCAGGGAGTTCTCCAGTCCGTCCAGACGGGCATCCATCCGCTCGATGTTCTTCCTCGCCTCTTCCATCTCCTTCTCCTGCCCGGCTATGGTGAAACCTGCCTGAATCCAACGGACTATGTTGTTGCTCTTCAGCAGAAGGAAAAGCAACGCAGACAGCACTGCGATGGGATAAAAAATCCAACCCCTGTTTTTACCTCCGTTTTTGGACATTTTTGAATACTTATTCCCACAAAAATAAGTAATTTTGCAAAATTAGAAAAACGCACGATTTATGAAACCTACACTTTTGGCCCTCGCCGCGGGGATGGGCAGCCGCTATGGCGCGCTCAAGCAGCTGGACGGACTTGGCCCCAGCGGAGAAACCATCATCGACTATTCAATATACGACGCCGTTCAATGCGGTTTCGGCAAGGTGGTGTTCGTTGTACGCGAATCCTTCCGCAAGGAATTCGAGGATTTGGTACACCGCAAATACGGCAACTTCCGCTGCCCTGACGGAGAACTGCTCGAAACCTGCTTCGTGACCCAGGAACTTGACAAGATTCCGGCCGGCATCAGCACCAACCCTGAAAGAGTGAAGCCCTGGGGGACCGCGCACGCCATCCTTATGGCAAAAGACGTCATACACGAGCCCTTCGCCGTCATCAACGGTGACGACTATTACGGCAAGGACTCCTTCAAGGTAGCCCAAAGATGGATGCAGGCCCACGCCGGCACAAAGGGGCAGTACGCCATCATAGGTTTCCGCCTGGACAACACCCTGTCCGACAACGGCAGCGTATCACGCGGAATCTGCTCTTCAGACAAGGACGGCAATCTGGTCGGCGTAGTGGAGTGCCTGGAAGTAATGAGGGATGCCGACGGTGTTATCCGCGGACTGAACACGGACACCCAGAAAAGGGAGGAGCTGCGTGGAGAAGACCTCTGTTCAATGAATATGTGGTGCTTCACGCCGGATTATCTTGAGGCCTCCGAGAAGGATTTCGCCGAGTTCCTCACCAGATACGGAATGGAGCTCAAGAAGGAATTCTTCATCCCGCTCGTCGTGGACAGGATGATAAAGAGCGGTGCAAAGGTCGAACTGCTCGGCACGAGTTCGCAGTGGTTCGGCGTGACTTTCCCCGAAGACCGTCCCGGGGTTGTCAGCAAGTTTGCAGAACTGGTCAGAAAAGGACTTTATCCCACTCCATTGTATTAGAATGGCAAAAAGACGCGGAAGACCGTCCAATTTCAAGGTCTTCGACAATTTTTCATACTTTGTTCCCGGAGGATGGGGTTTTGCCGGCCTGTGTCTGTGGCTGATTTTGGGAAGTCTGCTGGGCAACGTCGTCTCCGCCGTATTCATGACCGTTTCCGGAGGAATGGCGATGGACGCCGCGATGCTGGTATCCTATCCCCTGATTTTCATCCCCGCGATGATATATTCCTCGTTCAAAAGCGGAAGGAATCAGGAATTCGACACCGGTTTCAGTCTTGACAGTTCTCATTTCAGGCCTGTGGGCGGCGCTTTGTGCGTTCTGCTCGCCGTAGTTTCCACACTTGCCCTGAATTTCATCGCCACTTTCTTCATCAGTCTGCTCCCTCCCATGCCGCAGTGGTTGGAGGATGCGTTGAACACTATGACCCAGGGCAACTTCTGGATGAATCTGGTGAGCGTATCTGTCTTCGAGCCCCTTTTCGAGGAGTGGCTTTGCAGAGGCATAGTGCTCCGCGGCCTGCTCAACCACCGCAGGGATGACGGCTCGACAATGCATCCCGCCGCAGCCATCGCAATCTCAGCGATATTCTTTGCGGTCATTCACCTGAACCCCTGGCAGGCCATCGCGGCCTTCCTTCTGGGCTGTCTGTTCGGCTTTGTCTATTGGAAGACGGGCTCGCTCAAGCTCACTATGCTGATGCATTGCGCAAACAACACCTTCGCCCTCATCCTTGCCCAGATTCCTTCCCTGAAGGATGTCGAAGACTGGAGAACGGTAATGTCCTCCGGGGCGTTCATTGTCTGCTTTGCCATATGCCTGCTGCTGACCGCATTGACGGTTTACGAATTCAACAGGATTCATAATTCCCGCCGGGGCAACTGCGACGCCCTGGAACCGCTGTTCCCTCAGGAATAGGAACCCGGGTCAGAATCTTTTCAGGAAATCGGAAAGTTGTTCCAGAGCGGAGACCTTGCCGACGTCCATCAGTTCGAGATTATCCTGCACATAGCCGTATATGGGATATTCCCTGGCATTCTGAAGATAAAAGTCCACTATGGAGAACTCGTCGGGCCACCGGCGCATCAGCGGGAAAACGTCATCGGACATATAATGCACCCCTCCGAATGCCAGACGGGTGAAATTTTCCGGATTAAGGCCCGGATAGGGGGACTTCACCTCCCCGGTGTCCACGTTGGTCCACCCCACAAGTCTGGAAGACTCGTCGAACAGCAGGTAACGGTTCGTTTTCCTGGGGCTTACAAGCAGTACGGAAAGCGCGTCCTCAGGGGATTTTTTCACCATTTCGGGAATGTCCAGATTGGAAAAGATATCGACGTTGTGCACAAGGAACCGGCCATTCCCCTTCAGGAGGTCTTCGGCGTGCCGGATTCCCCCTCCGGTATTAAGCAGCCTGTCCTCCCTGGAAACAGAAAAACGACATCCGTAGTTGCCGTGTTCCGCCAGGTACGCCTCTATCATCTCCGCAAAATGATGGACGTTGATTACGAAATCGTCGAAGCCGGACTTCTTGAGAATGGATACGACGTGGGCGAGCAGGGTCTCGCCGTTGACCTCTACCAGAGCCTTGGGTCTGGTGTCGGTCAGAGGGCGGAGGCGGGTGCCGAGCCCTGCGGCAAGAATCATCGCTCTCATAGGACTAAAGCTGTTTCTCTATTCCCAGTTCCCGGTGGGATACGGATATCTTGACGTCGAATTTCCTGGAAAGGTGTTCTGCCAGATGCTCTGCGCAGTAAACCGAACGGTGCTGGCCCCCGGTACATCCGAAGTTGACCTGAAGATTGGTGAACTTGCGCTCCTGGAATCTCTGGACGTGGGCATCGACCATATTGTAAACATTTTCCAGGAAGGTCAGGATTTCCCCGTCTTCCTCCAGAAAGTCTATGACTTCCTTGTCCATTCCGTTGAACTGGCGGTAATGTTCGTATTTGCCTGGATTGTTGATTGCGCGGCAGTCGAACACGTAGCCGCCGCCGTTTCCGGTCTTGTCCAGAGGAATTCCCCTCTTGTACGCGAAGCTGTTGATGGAAACGGTCAGACGCTTGTCATCCGCCACCTCGTACAGGTGATGAAGCCGGGTCAGGCGGTCAAGGACGTCATTCAGATAGGGATATCTGGTGAAAGGCACCGCGATGAGCTTCTTCAGGCTGCCGAGCGCGTAGGGGACACTGCCCAGAAAATGGGGTTTCTTCTCGAAATATCCGCGGAAGCCGTAGGCGCCCAATACCTGAAGGGTCCTGAACAGTACGAAGATGCGGAGTTTTTCCCTGAAATCATTCTCGTCAACGTCGGTGAACTTCTTGAGGGACTCCAGGTAGGATTCTATGAGTATGTCCTTGAGTTCCTGGGAAAATCGGGACCGGGCCTGCCAGATGAAAGAGGCCACGTCATAATAGATGGGGCCCTTTCTTCCTCCCTGGAAATCGATGAAATAGGGCTCTCCGTCCTTCATCATCACATTGCGCGCCTGGAAATCCCTGTACATAAAGGTATTGCCCGCGGCGCTCATAAGGTCCTGCCTCAATATGTCAAAATCGTCCTGAAGCCTGACCTCGTTGAATTCCAGGCCCGTAGCCTTGAGAAAACAGTATTTGAAATAGTTGAGGTCAAAGTTGACCATCCTTTCGTTGAACTCCGAATCCGGATAACAGACACCGAAATCCAGACCTTCCGCTCCCTTGAACTGGATTTCCGGAAGTTTTGAAACCGCCTTGCAGAGCATATCCACCTCTTCCCGGGAATAATCCCCCGCCTCACGGCCGTTTTTCACCAGCATATACAACTGGTCGTCCCCGAGGTCTTCCTGAAGGTATTCCATCTCGTCATCGCTGACGGCCAGGACTTCCGGCACGTTCAGGTTCTGCTTGTGAAAATGATGCGCCAGATTGATGAACGCGTGATTTTCCTCCCTGCTGGTGCCGATTGCCCCTATCAGGGACAGTTTTCCGGATTTCATACGGAAATATCGTCTGTTGCTGCCCGACGAGGTCAATTCCAGGACCTCTCCGGCCTCGACTCCCGCATATTCCCTAAACAGCTGTTTCAGTCTTTCCATATACTTTGCATATTGGATAGCAAATTTACGTACTTTTTGTCAATCCCCAAAAAGTGAGTACATTTGCGTCTTTGATGAAAGCGCTGTCAAGCATATTCTTTCCCGCCGCGGTCATAGCGGCGACAACGGCGATGACCTTCCCGACCGGCAGGGACCTCCCGTCCCAAGAGTCCGTAGCCGTTGCCGTCGCCGACACTGTCATCTACCCTGCAGATGCCTACAAACTGCACAGGACAGGAAATCTGCCCGACGCCAAACTGCCGGACAGCGTACTCAGGAAAGCCGGCATAACAGTGCTTTTCGGCAATGACACGACAGCCACCGACTCCATTCCGCCAACCCCGGAGGAACTGGAGAAACGCAGGCTCGACTCCATAGCCCGGGCCGACAAGGCCTACAGGGACAGCGTCCTGCAGGCGAAGGAAGACAGAAAGGCATACCGGGATTCGGTGAGAGAGGCCACTCCGCGTGTTCTGGAGACATTCGCGCTTCCCGACACTATGCAGTTCAAGCGCATCATACACTGGACTGCTGACAGGGATTTTCACGATTTGAGCATCTCCGAGCCCGATACCAGTTTCAACTACAGTTTCAATGACTACCCGTTCCTGCGGCGGGACGTCAACGCCACCTGGCTGGGCGTAGCCGGTTCCCCCGTGCAGACCTACGATTTCGTCAAGAGGGACTACGGAGACGAGGGAGTGGAATTCTACCGCGGACTGGAGAGCTGGGGCTGGAACCCGAATACGGTCAAGCAGTACAACAGCAAGACTCCGCACACGGAGCTGGGCTATTTCGGAACGCTCTTCGCGGGCTCCCAGAAAGAGTCGGACAACCTTCATTTCCTGACCACACAGAACATTTTCCCCGAATTCAACTTCACCGTCAATTTCAACCGCTACGGAGGAGAAGGCATCCTTGTGAACGAGAAGACAGTGAACAAGGACCTCGCCGTAACCCTCAACTATCTGGGCAAGAATTATATGGCCAACGCGGGATATATCTACACGATGGCGACCAGAGGGGAGAACGGAGGAATAATGGACATTTCCCAAATCAGGGACACCACAATGGAGAAAAGGGAGATTCTGGTATTCAGCGAGACGGACAATTCCGTCACCAAGAAGCACACCGCCTTCATCGACCAGCAGTTCAGAATCCCCTTCAACTTCATCCACAATCTCCGGCACAAGAGGGACTCCACCTATGTGATTCCTGATTTCGACAAGGACATAACCTCCGCTTTCGTAGGGCACAGCAGCGAGTTCTCCTCTTACACCAGGACCTTCGTTTCCAGCCAGACCGACTCTATGAGAGTGAGCAGACTGGACAACCGGGTGTTCATAAGGCTGCAACCCTGGTCCAGTGAGGGAGTCCTGTCCAAACTGGACGTCGGCCTGGGCCACAGGCTTATGAATTACGGCTACGGAATTGTGGGTGACACCACCCTCACGGCCACGGAGAACACCGCTTTCCTCTACGCCGGCGCCCGCGGCCAGTTCAAGAAATACATAAGTTGGAACGCAAAGGCGCACTACAATATAATAGGTGCCCGCATCGGGGACTTCGACCTGGAGGGCAACGTCAATTTCAGCGTCTATCCCTTCAGAAAGGCCCGCACGAGTCCCCTGACCATCAGCGCAGGACTGAAGACGAGTCTCAGGCAGCCCACTTTCTATCAGGAGCATTTCCATTCCGTGTCATACAAGTTGGACACCAGTTTCAACAAGACATCCGACACCCGGTTCTACGGAGGACTGGACATTCCCCACTGGAAACTGAACGCCAGGGTCAACTACGTGCTGCTGAGCGGCAGCGTATATTACGATGCGGACAGGATTGCGCGCCAGAGCACAAAGCCCGTCAGCATACTGAGCGCCAGCCTGAACAAGGAATTCGTGCTGGGACCGTTGCATCTGGACAACAGAGTGCTGTTCCAGATGTCTTCCGACCAGGAAGTCATCCCTCTCCCGCTCGTGGCGTTGAATCTCAAGTATTTCGCAGAATTCGTCATTCAGCGTGACGCAAACAGGGTCAAGCCCATACTCACTATGCAGGTGGGCGTCAACGCGTTCTACAACACGCCCTGGAACACGCCCGGATACAATCCCACCACGGGAACATTCTACAACCAGAACACCAACAGCTACACCAACGGGCCGTATTTCGACATTTTCATCAACGCCCAATGGAAGCGCTGCTGCATATTCCTCAAGATAGAGAACATCGGTGAGGGATGGCCTATGAAGTCCAGGGACTATTTCAGTGCAGACGGTTACATCCGTACCGGCAGGGCATTCAAGATAGGAATCTTCTGGCCATTCTACACGCAGCCTTTCCAGAACAGGCAGGTCAACGCCCAAAACCGCAAATGAGAAAACCGCTGAAACCGGCACTGTTTGCCACATTCCTGACTTTTCTTTCCGTGGCCGCATTCTTTCTGGCATTCAGGAGTTATGCGACGGAACAGACTGCGGATGAACTTGAATCCGCGGTCCGGGAATCCGTTGACACCACGGCAAAGGAGATACGCCGCTGCGCGGTCTGTATGGAAAGCTCCCAGAAAGGGAACGGCGCCCTTGTCACCGGCTATGCCTATCATCTTTCCGAGAATCTGCTCCGCGCCCAGGGCTTCGACCCGGATGTCCGGCTCTCTTTCAAAAGCATAGGAACCCTGATTGACAATATGCGCGCAGGTGAACTGGATATGATTTGCATTCCTGCCGGCAGTTCCCCTGCCACGGACGGAGAAATCCTGACATCGGGAGCGGACGGCAACTGCAGATGGATTGTCCGTTCCACCGAGACAGCCCTTGCCGAAAAGGCCGAGGATTGGATTGGCCGCTACAACGTTTCCGCCCGCAGAGACAGCCTGAACCAGTGCTTCCTGAAGTGCTATCCGGCGAAGCGGGCCAAGGGAGACACCGCCGGGCGCTTCAATTGCATCTCACCCTACGACTCCCTCATCAAGGTATGCGCCGCGGAGGTCGATGTGGATTGGAGATTGCTCTCGGCCCTGATTTTCAGGGAGTCGAGGTTCCATATCGAGGCAAGGTCCCCGATGGGGGCGGAAGGACTCTCGCAGATGATACCCAGGTCGGCCCGCAAGTTCGGCGTCACCGACTCGTTCAACCCCGAAATGAGCATACGTGGCGGCGCAGGGTTTCTGTCGTACCTTATGGGCAGGTATTCCAAGGCCGGCAGGCAGGACAGGCTTTATCTGGCGCTGGCGGCGTACAACGGGGGCCCCGGACTCGTGCAGAGCGCGATGGACTCCGTCTCCGAAGCCGGGCTGGACCCTTATGTATGGGAGAATGTCAAGGCATCGTCAAGGACTGCAGCATCCTATGTGAACGGCATCCTGTCAACGTACAGGGATTTCTGCAAGAGGTTTCCGGAATAGAATCACTTTGTCCTGACGGTCTTCGCGGGGTCAACTCCGGCAATGAACATCGACGGGATGAACAGCAGCGCGAGAATCGCGACAAAGGAAAGCGCATCCACGGCGAGGACGCTTGTAATTTCCAGATTCATAGGGACAAACGGCACGAAATAATTGGCCGGGTCAAGCCTGAGAAAGTGCGTGCGGGACTGTATGATGCAGCAAAGGACCGCCAGCGCATTGCCGGCCAGCATCCCGGTCGCCACCGCCCTCGCGCTCACCCTCAGGAAAGTCAGGGACACCTTGAGATTGGTCATCCCCACGGCTTTCAGCGTCCCTATGGTGGAGATGCTCCTGAAAAGAAGTATCAGCAGGCCGGAAATCATATTGAAACCCGCCACAATCACCATCAGAATCAATATGGTCAGGACGTTGGCGTCAATCAGGTTGAGCCATTCGAACAGGTTGCCGTAGTTCTCGTAGATTGTCTTCGACACAAGTTCGGTGGAGTCTGATATGTAAACGGACAGGGCCTGAGTCACCTTCTTGTCGCGGAACCGGGGTTTCAGCACGATTTCCAGGGCGCCGGACTCCCCTTCATCCCATCCGAAAAGACGCCTCATATCTCCTATGTCCGCAAGTACCACCATATTGTCCGGTGTGTCCATTATCGAATCGTATATTTCCTCAACGGTGAACTTGCGGACCTGAACCCTGTCCCCCACGAAATAGGTGGGAACGGCATCCCCTACTTCCAATTCGAGCATCCGGGCGAGTTTCCGGGGAACCTTCACTCCCAGCGGCTTTCCTCCGCCGGATTCGATTCCTTTCACCAGGACTCCCTGGATTCTGTCTTCGCTCTTCATTATTCCGTACCTGTAAACGGCGGGGCGGACTTGTTCCACCTCTTCCATCTCTGACACAAGCCTCAAGGAAGGATTGTCCGAGCGCACGGGATACTGCTCGTTCAGGAAATTGACGGGGCCGTTGGTCACCGTTATGTCGCCGGAGAGGTCCGCCAGCCCCCGGCCCAGCTCGACCCTGTATCCGGATGCCACCGCCACCGCCACCAATATCACGAAGAACGACACCGCGATTGCCACCACAGCCATTTTCCCCTTGAACCTCAGGCGTCGCGCTATGAATGCCCCGGCTTTCATCCCGTCTTATATCTTCGCCTCCCTGAAGACCTCCAGAATGGAAGGGAAACTGTCCTTGAGGAAAGAGGGAAGACTGGATTTCGCCACCCACGCCGCCACCGTGATGTCCTCCTCCCTCTGCGGAACGAGGTCCACAGGCTGGTTGTACAGCATATTGTACCACCAGGTATGTTTAAGGTGCCAGACTTCGTTTCTCAGATAGCAATGGTCAGTCACGCAGATAAGTCCGCCCAACTGGAGAGGGCTGATTCCCGTTTCCTCCGACACTTCCCTCGTTGCGGTCAGCTGTATGTCTTCTCCCGGTTCCTGATGTCCTTTCGGGAGGTCCCAGAACCCGCTTCTGTTAATCAGCAGGTAGTCTCCGCGCCTGTTGGACACCAGACCTCCGGCGGCGTTGACTTCCTTGAATTCCGCGCACAGTCTCTGATAGGTCTTTTCTATGTTCCCGGTGGGTATGTAGATGTGGGAGAGTGACTCTGACGCCTGAAACATAAGGACCAGGGTGTGTATGTCAAACTTCTCTCCCAGGTGGAACTGTACGGCATTGGGGTCCGAAAGAGCCTGTTCGTCCGGACCGCAAATCATTATGCATCGTTTCTCAAGGTAAATCCTGTGCATCGGAATTTTGACTATCTTTGTGCGGCAGACACAAAAGTAACAAAAATTTGGCGCAGAGCAAAAGAGGATGGACACACTGCCGGTAAGCATCAGACTCAATCCTTTCAAATTCAGGGACAGGGAAGGCTCTTCCGTGCCCTGGAATCCTATGGGCAGAATTCTTGCGGAAAGGCCCGTCTTCACGCTCGACCCACTGTTTCACGCCGGGGCATACTATGTCCAGGACTCGTCCGCGATGTTCGTGGGGCACGTGTTCCGCGGGCTGGAACTCTTTGAAGGCATCAGGGTTCTGGACCTGTGCGCAGCGCCCGGAGGAAAGACGACTGACATCTCCGCAAGTCTCAGGCAGGTGTTGGGAGACCGTTTCCTGCTGGTCGGCAACGAAGTGATGCGGCAACGCGCCTCGGTGTTGTGCGACAATGTGGCCCGCTGGGGAGACCCCAACGTCGTAGTCACCGGAGTGGACCCTGCGGCCTTCGCCGGGCTCGGAGGCTTCTTCGACATCATCGTGGCGGATGTCCCCTGCAGCGGGGAAGGAATGTTCCGTAAAGACCCGAAGGCAGGAGAGCAGTGGAGCCAGGAGACAGTTGCGCTGTGCGCCGCCAGACAGAAACGCATCCTTGCCGACGTATGGCCGGCCCTGAAGAAAGGAGGGTTCCTGCTGTATTCGACCTGCACCTACAATGAGCAGGAGAACGATTTGAACCTCAGGTGGGCGGCGGCAAATCTGGGAGGAGACATAGTGGAACCAAAGCCTGAATTCGAGGAAGCGGGAGTCCGCCTGACAGACTGCGGGCACCTGCTCAAGGCGGGCGAAAGTCTGGGTGAAGGGCAGTGGGCCGGCCTTGTCCGCAAGACCTCCTCCTCCGCGGCATCCGCGCCGGAAAGTGCCCTGGACAGGCTTCATCCCCTGCGCAAAGGTATCCGCAAAGGGCAGATGAAGGGAACGGAGTTCGTCCCCGATTCGGACTGGGCCCTGAGTCTGGACTTCGAGTCCGATGCCTGGCCCGCGGCCGATGTCGACAGGCAGACCGCACTGAAGTATCTGCACAGGGACACCATTGCGCTGCCCGATGCGCCAAAAGGATATAATGTGATACGTTACGACGGGCTTCCCCTCGGATTCGTGAAAAATCTGGGGAACCGCTGCAACAACCTCCTGCCCGCACGCAGGAGAATATTAATGGACATAAAATGAAACGAATCATCACTATCGCCGCATTGCTTCTCGGCTGTGCGGTCTGCGGCGCGCAGGACAGCGTCGAAGCCCTTCAGGAAAAGTACAACCGTCTGGTACGCACCCTGGGTTATGACGGGGTGGGTGTGGAGACGACTCTGGAACGGTGGGAAGCCGTCTCCCCTCTGGACGGGAATATGCTTGAAGGATGGTTCAACTTCTGGATTACGAAGTCCAGGAGCACCGAAGCGCTGCCCCTGGACCGGCAGACCTACCTCGGGCAGAAGCCCCTGGTGTCCCTGAAGGACAGCACCGGGCGCATCGTCAATTACTTTCAGGTCACGAATTACGATGACGAGTACTTCGGCAAGGCTGCTTCCGCCATAGAAAGGGCCATTGCCGCCCATCCGGACAACCTCGGCTACCGGCTGGAAAGAATCGACGCCCTGATGGCCTACGAAGAGGGAACTCCGGAGCTTGCGCTGGACGCTCTCCTGAAACTCATTCAGGAAGACCAGAAAGGCACCGTCAGATGGATATATGGAGGTGACACCCTGCAGAGGAGTGACTTTGCCGACCTGATGCAGCAGTATTGCTATTTCCTGTTCCAGGCCGACGAACCGGGAACTCTGGACGCATTCTATACAATCTCACAGAAGTTGTTCAAGAGTTATCCCGACAAACTGGATTTCCTCTGCAATCAGGGTTCCTACTTCCTGAAAGCGAAAGGCAATTACAAAAAGGCGCTCAAACTGTTTGAGGACGTTCTGAAAAAGGACCCCGAGAACAGGAACGCCCTGACAAACAGCGTGATTGCCGCCAGAAAAATGGGCAAAAAGGAGCTGGCCGGGAAATATCACATAAGACTGGCAAAACTTAATGAGGGAAAGTGAAACTTTTGTATCCGGATGTTCGTATAAATAAAGTATGAATCAATTCGGAGTCAAATGAAACTTTCACAATTCAACTTCAATCTCACAAAGGAACAAATCGCCAAGAATCCTCCGCGCTGGAGGGACGAATGCAAACTGATGGTGCTCCACAAGGACAGTGGGGAAATCGAGCACAAAGTGTTCAAGGACATCATAGATTATTTCGGAAAAGGCGACACCTTCGTCCTCAACGACACCAAAGTGTTCCCGGCAAAGCTCTTCGGCAAGAAGGAAAAGACCGGCGCCGACATTATGGTATTCCTCCTCAGGGAACTGGGAAAGGAGCAGAGGCTGTGGGACGTGATAGTTGAGCCCGCAAGGAAAATCAGGATAGGCAACAAGCTCTATTTCGGCGATGACGATGCGATGGTGGCTGAAGTCATCGACAACACCACCTCACGGGGACGCACCCTGCGTTTCCTCTACGACGGTTCGTACGAGGAGTTCAAGCAGGCTCTCTTTGCGCTCGGGCAGACTCCCGTTCCGGAGTGGGTGAAAGAACAGCCGGAACCTGAAGACGCGGAGAACTTCCAGACCATCTTTGCGAAGCACGAAGGCGCCGTTTCCGCCCCCGCGGCAGGTCTGCACTTCTCCAGGGAGCTGTTCAACCGAATGATTCTCAAGGATATAGACAGAACCTTCATCACCGTTCATATGGGCATAGGACACTTCCGCAGGGTTGACGTGGAAGACCTCAGCAAGCACAGGATGGATTGCGAGAGACTCATTATCAGCCAGGAAGCCGCGGACAAAGTCAACAGGACAAAGAAACGGGGCGGCAAAGTTGTGGCGGTAGGAGCGACGGTTATCCGGGGTCTTGAAACCTATGTGACGACAGACCACGAAATCAGACCCACAGACACCTGGACCAACAAGTTCATCTTTCCTCCCTACGATTTCAGCATCCCCGACGCCATCGTTTCCAATTTTCACCTTCCCGAGTCCACTATGCTGATGAGCGTAGCCGCGTTCGGAGGGTTTGAGAAAGTGATGAACGCATATGAAGAAGCACTGAAAAACGATTATAAATTCGGGCCCTATGGAGACGCTCTTCTGATTCTATAGAGCCCCGGCTTAAACTTCGACTATGAAAACTGAACTTCTTGAAAGGGTCAGCGCCTGCGCGCTGAACCGTATCTTCGGCTATGAGCCGCTGATTGCCCGCAAACTTGTCGACTCCCTCGGGAGCGCCGGCGCGGTGTTCACCGCATCACGGGAAGACCTCAGAACTCTTCTCGGACCTTATTCCAAATACAACGAGCGCATAAGAGGGAGCATCCTCGACGAGTGCGCCGACGAACTTGAACGGCTTACCGGAAAGGGCTGCCGCTTCATTCCCTATGACGACCCGGACTACCCTGCCCTGCTGAAGGAATGTCCTGACGCGCCCGCCGGGCTGTATTTCAAGAGCGAATCGTCTCCGGCCGAAGTCTTCGGTTCGAAGAAAACCATATCCGTCGTCGGAACCAGGAACCAGTCCCTGTACGGAAAGGAATGGTGCGAGAGAACAGTCCTCGGAATGTCCCGCAACCCGGAGGTCTGCATAGTCAGCGGGCTTGCCATAGGAGTTGACATCACCGCCCATATGGCAGCGCTCGCCGCGGGACTTTCCACCATAGCGGTTCTTCCCACGGGCATCACCGAAATCTACCCGCAAAGGCACAGCGTCGCGGCTGACAAGATAGCCCGGAGCCCGGGAAGCGCCCTTGTCACGGATTTTCCTCCCGGGACGGGGCCCCAGGCCTGCACCTTCCTGAGGAGAAACAGAATAATCGCCGCGCTGGGTTCCGCCACCATTCTCATCGAGTCCGGAATCAAGGGAGGAGGAATGTTGACCGCCCGGCTGGCCTCTGGCTACGGGAGAGACGTATTCTGCCTGCCGGGCAGGATAGATGACGAGTTTTCAAGAGGCTGCAACCTTCTCATAAGGGAGAATGTGGCCCAGACCATCTCAGACCTGGACGTCCTGGCCCTCGACCTTGGCCTCCGGGGCGCCGTCTCCGGCAAGAGGAATGAGCGCGAGGCCTTGCTCGAAGCCTATTCCCCGGACTGTTCCGAAGAAAAAATCGCGGACATCCTGAAAATCTATGAAATCATCCGCAGGAATCGCGGCGCAAGCATCGAGGAACTTGCAGGAATCACCGGTATGCCATACAGCAGGGCGGCCGGACTGACGGGCCTTCTTGAAAGCGACGGATTCATTTGCACCGACTTGCTGCAACGTTGCACCATTAACGTCAAAAAATTGTAAATTTGTGGGTGTCAAAAGACTTTTATGACTTTCATTGATACACACACCCACAACAACGACAAGGCTTTCGACGGAGAGCAGGACGCAATCATCGCCAAGTGCATCGGGGCGGGGGTCACAAAGATGATTCAGGCGGACATCGACTCTTCCGAACGTCCCGGGATGTATTCCCTGGTGGAAAGGCACCCCGGAACGCTGTATCCTATGCTCGGGCTGTACCCCGGCTCCGTGGACAAACGCTGGCGGGAAGAAATGGACGCCCTTCTCTCGTTCAGGGGCAGGGGCGCCGTCGCCATCGGAGAAATAGGACTTGACTACCACTGGAGTCAGGATTTCAGGGAAGAGCAGAAGGAAGCGTTCCGTTGCCAGCTGGAACTTGCCGCAAAGATGAACCTGCCCGTCAACATCCATCTGCGGGATGCCGCGGAGGACTTCTTCGACATTATGGAAGACTGCCGTTCGCTTGGAATAAGGGGTAACCTGCACGCCTTCAGCGGGAGTTTCGAGACTTTCCTCAGGCTTCAGAAATACGGACAATGGTCAGTGGGCATCGGCGGCGTACTGACATTCAAGAATGCCGCGGTGCAGGAGAGTGTAAGGCGAATCCCACTGGAAAGCATATTGCTGGAAACTGATTCCCCGTATCTGGCTCCGACGCCTTTCAGGGGCAGCCGCAATGACAGTTCCAACATTCCCGTCATAGCCGCGAAACTTGCGGAACTGAAAGGCGTCAGTGTGGAGCAGGTGGCCGAAGTCACCACGGAAAACGCAAAAAAACTATTCGATTTATGACAGACGAAAGGAAATCCCAGATTCTCCTGATTTACACGGGAGGCACCATCGGAATGAAGAAGGACCCTTCGGACCACACTCTCAAGCCGTTCGATTTCAGCCAGATACTGAAAGAGGTCCCGGAGCTGACCAAATTCGCAATGAAGCTCGACTCTTTCACCTTCGACCCCCTGATAGACTCCTCCGACGTCGAACCCGGTCTGTGGCAGCAGCTTGCAGTCCTCATAAAGAACAGGTACAACGATTATGACGGATTCGTGATTCTGCACGGGACGGACACTATGGCATATTCCGCATCCGCGCTGAGCTTTATGCTTGAAGGATTGTCCAAACCTGTAATTTTCACCGGAAGCCAGCTGCCAATCGGGGAGCCCCGGACAGACGGCAAGGAGAACCTTGTCTCATCTGTCGAAATTGCCGCCGCAAAGCTCCGGGACGGGTCGCCTATGGTTCCCGAGGTCTGCATATTCTTTGATTCCAAACTGCTGAGGGGAAACCGGAGCACCAAGGACAACGCCACGGGATTCAACGCTTTCCGTTCTCCCAACCTTCCCCCTCTGGCCGAGGCGGGAATAGAAATCAGGTACAATCAGAGTCTGATAATCAGGCCGGACCGGAAAGCGGAGCTGAGCATTCACAACGAGCTTGACACCAGGGTCGCAATCCTCAAGGTTCACCCCGGAATCACGCAGCAGGTGGTAAGCGACACCCTTCTCGGAAGCGGTTCCAGGGCCGTAATCATAGAGACCTACGGGTCAGGGAACGCCATCTCCAGACCCTGGTTCGTGGAAACAGTGAAAGAGGCCGACAGGAGGGGCAAGATTCTTCTCAACGTAACGCAATGCCCCCAGGGCGACGTCAATATGGAACTCTACGCCACCGGCAAGGCCCTCAAGAACGCAGGAGTCCTGTCGGGAGGAGACGTCACCACTGAAAGCGCACTCGCAAAATTGTTCTTCCTTATGGGCGCAAGTTCGGACAATCAATGGGTTAAGTCTCAATTGGAAGAGTCTTTGAGAGGCGAAATATCCAAACAGTTGTTGTAAAATGAAATAATTTTGCTATATTGCAACGATTTTCAACGCGAAAACTATTTAAACTACTTAATATTACTAATTAAACACTCAAAAACAGTTATGAAAAAATTTTTCATGTTTTTGGCAGCTATGACCATTATGGTCTTCACTGCAAACATCGCAGCAGCTCAGGAAGAAACCACTGAAGCAGCTCCCGAAACAACTGAGCAGATTGCCGCTCCCGTTGAGGAGACCGCAGTAGCTGCAGAGGAAGAAGGCGCAGAGGAGATTCCTCTCAACCAGGCTCTCAAGACCAAGTTCATCGAAGGTGGTGCAGGATTCATGTCCCTCATCATCATCTGCTTGATTATCGGTCTCGCCCTTGCAATCGAAAGAATTCTCTACCTGACATTCTCCAAGATTAACGCGAAGGCTCTCGTGGCTAAGGTTGAAAAAGCTCTTGCAGAAGGTGGCATAGAGAAGGCCAAGGAAGTTTGCCGCAACACACGCGGTCCCGTGGCAAGCATTTTCTATCAGGGCCTGCTCAAATATGACCAGGGTGTTGACGTTGTGGAGAAGAACATCGTTTCTTACGGTTCAGTTCAGATGAGCAGAATGGAGAACGGTCTTTCCTGGATTTCTCTCTTCATTGCAATCGCTCCTTCACTGGGATTCCTCGGAACCGTTATCGGTATGATTCAGGCCTTCGACGATATCCAGAAGGCAGGTGACATTTCTCCTAACGTAGTTGCAGGCGGTATGAAGGTCGCTTTGATTACAACCGTAGGCGGTTTGATTGTCGCTATGATTCTTCAGATTTTCTACAACTACATCCTCGCTAAGATTGACTCCATCACCATCGATATGGAAGAGGCTTCAATCGACCTCGTGGACGTAATCACCAAGCACAACAGCAAATAATTCCCTTACCGGCAAATCACAATGAAAAACAATTTGAATAAAATATTCACCATTGGAATGGTCGTTCTGATCATCATCAGCCTGGCTATCCTTGTTTGGGGATTTGCTGCGGGCTGGCAGATTGGCAACGATCCTACGGCTGCCACCAATGCCCTTCTTGCCTGGGCATACGTTATGATAGGCATCGCTATTGTGGCAGTTCTGGTTCCCGGAATCATCATTGCTCTCAGCAACAATCCCAAGAGCATTGTGAAGATTCTGATTGGTATTGCCGGAGTTGCGGTACTGTGCGGTATTGCTTACGCACTCGCGAGCGGCGCTCCCGCTATGGGTCTTACAGGACTCGAGCCCTCCGCCTCCGAACTCAAGCTTACGGATACCATTCTCAACCTCACCTATATCGTAGGTGCGGCTTCAATTATTGCAATCATCGCCGGTGAAATCCGGATGGCAACGAAGAAGAAATAACAGTTATGTCAAAGAAAACACCTGCAATCAATTCGAGCTCAACGGCCGACATCGCATTCCTGTTGTTGTGTTATTTCCTTATGACAACAACTATGGGAACGCAGATGGGTCTCAGCCGTCGTCTCCCTCCCATTCCTGACCAGAATCAGAAGGTGGAGGACCAGAAAGTTAATCAACGCAACATCATAATTGTAAAGGTTAACTCGTCTGACAGGATTTTTGCCGGTAATGAACCTATTGACGTTAGTTTTCTGAAGGATAAAATCAAGGAATTCGTTTCCAACCCCAGCGACAACCCTTCACTCCCCGAAAAGGAAATGAAGGAGATTGAGGGATTGGGACAGTATCCTGTATCCAAGGGTGTGATTTCATTGCAGAATGACCGCGGTACCAGTTACAAGGCTTACATCGCAGTTCAGAATGAACTTGTCAAGGCCATAAATGAACTCCGTGACGAACTCAGTATGAGCAGATTCGGTAAAAAGTTCGCATCCCTTGACGAAGACACCCAGGATATTGTAAAGAAAGCGATTCCCCAGAACATCTCGGAGGCTGAACCCAAGAATGTAGGAAAGAAATAATAGGAGGAAACACTATGTCAAAATTCAAACAAGAAGATAAGAAGGAAGTACCCGCTATCACTTCCAGCTCTTTGTCCGATATCGTGTTCATGCTCCTGTTCTTCTTTATGGTAACCACACAGCTCCGTGAAACGGAGAACAAGGTTATGGTAAAGATTCCTCAGGCATCGGAGTCTGTCAAGCTTGAAAGGAAAGACTTGGCTGCACACATAAACATCGGAACACCTATCAGGTCTCTTCAGGCCCAGTTCGGTACCGATGCGCGTATCCAGCTCAACGATTCTTTCAAGACCGTCCAGGACATTGGCAACTATATCGCCGCAGAGCGTGATTCCAAGTCCGAGGCTGACAGGCCTTTCATGACTGTAAACATCAAGGCAGATCAGGACGTCAGAATGGGTATCATTACAGAGGTTAAGCAGGAGCTCAGAAAATGCTCCGCCCTTAAAATCATGTACTCATCAAGAAAGGCAGAGTAATATTTGCCGAATATGATAGAAGCAGCCCCCTATATGAGGGCTGCTTTTTAAAATAACGCATATATGAGTGAAGTCAGAAGAAGCAAAGTAAAGGACCTGCTGGAAATGAAGGCGGGTCAGGAAGTGCTGGCAAAAGGTTGGGTAAGAACCAAGCGCGGAAACAAGGAGATTGCTTTCATAGCGTTGAATGACGGTTCCACCATAAAGAACATACAGATAGTTGCAGACAAGAACGAATCTACGGAGCCGATACTCGCAAAAATCAGCACCGGCGCCTGCATCGCGGTTTCCGGGACTCTGGTCGAGTCCGTCGGCAGCGGTCAGGCGGTTGAAATCAAGGCCGGGGAAATTACGGTTTACGGAGAATGCGACCCTATGAGATATCCTCTCCAGAAAAAGGACACCTCATTCGAATATCTGCGCACGGTCGCGCATATGCGCCCGCGCACGAACACTTTCGGAGCTGTACTGAGGCTGCGTTCGCAGATGGCCTATGCCATTCACGAATACTTCCATTCCAAAGGTTTTGTCTATCTCAACACTCCACTCATCACGGCATCTGACTGTGAAGGAGCAGGCCAGATGTTTCAGGTCACTACCCTGGACCTGAACAATGTGCCCAAGAACAAGAAAGGACAGCCTGACTTCACGAAAGACTTCTTCGGGAAGCAGACCAGCCTTACCGTCAGCGGTCAGCTTGAAGGCGAGTTGGGAGCCACGGCGTTGGGAGAAATCTATACTTTCGGCCCCACGTTCCGCGCAGAGAATTCCAACACGCCCCGTCACCTTGCGGAATTCTGGATGGTTGAACCGGAGATGGCATTCTTCGACATCAGGGACAATATGGATTTGGCGGAGGACTTCATCAAGCACCTTGTCAGATATGCCCTTGAGCATTGTATGGATGACATCAAGTTCCTCAATGACCGATATGACCCCGAACTGCTCTCCAGGCTTGAAAGCGTGGCGGACACCGAATTTGTCCGACTCCCCTACACCGAAGGCATTGAAATTCTCAAGAAGGCCATCGAGGACGGCGTAAAGTTCGAATACCCCGTGGACTGGGGTACGGACCTCCAAAGCGAGCACGAACGGTATCTTGTGGAGAAACACTTCCGCAAGCCGGTTATCCTGACAGATTATCCCAAGGACATCAAGGCTTTCTATATGAAGCAGAACGAAGACGGCAAGACCGTACGGGCAATGGACGTCCTCTTTCCGAAAATCGGGGAAATCATCGGAGGCTCCGAGCGCGAGGCTGACATCAACAGGATAGAAAGCCGCGTTGATGAACTTGGAATGAGCCGTAAGAATCTGGAATGGTATCTCGACACCCGCAGGTTCGGAAGTTGCCCCCACAGCGGATTCGGACTCGGATTCGAAAGGCTCCTGCTGTTCATCACGGGTATGCAGAACATCCGTGACGTGATTCCCTTCCCCCGCACACCTAAAAACGCAGAATTCTGATATGATGGTAATAGGCATCGCCGGAGGCTCCGGCTCGGGCAAGACGACAGTGGTCGACGGACTTTTGAGGCGTCTGAACAAAGAATCGGTAGTAATCATTCCACAGGATTCCTACTACAAGGACTGCTGCGACCTGAGCGACGAGCAGAAGCGCAACAACAACTTCGACCATCCGGACGCCATAGACTGGAATCTTCTTTGCGACCAGCTCTCCGCCCTGAAAAGCGGCAGGGCAATCGAGCAGCCCGTCTATTCCTACATATCCTGCACCCGCTCCAAGACAGAGACCGTTCACGTGGAGCCCGCGGACGTCATCATAATAGAGGGAATCCTTGTATTCACCTGCAAGCGGCTCCGCGAACAGATGGACATCAAGATTTTTGTGGACGCCGATGACGACGACCGCCTGATGAGGGTGATGGAAAGGGACACCACTGAAAGAGGCAAGGACGTGCATTGGGTAATCGAGCGCTATACCCGCACCGTAAAACCGATGTACCTCCAGTTCATCGAGCCGAGCAAGCGATATGCCGACATCATCATCCCTCAGGGAGGTCACAACACCGTGGCTATCGGTATCATAGCCGCCACCTTGGAAAAAGCGTTGGCAAAGAAAAGACAATAAATCGTGGGAGAGGGCAAATCCAGAAAGACATCCTTGCTCCGGAAAGAGGACAAGGCCGGACTGTACATCACCTTGATAGTGCATCTGGTAGCCCTTATCATCCTGCTCATCGCCCAGATAGGCGCGACACGGAAGAGTGAGAGTTCTTTCATCCTGGATTTCACCAAACAGGAGGAAATCGAAAGACAGCAGAAGGAAGCCGAGGAACTTGAGAAGAAAATCGAGAGGGCCGAGCAGATGCGGGCGGCCATCCAGTCCAGGATTGACAGCAAACTGGCGGATTTGCCTTCGGTCAAGAACGTCACGGTCAACAAGGGAGCTCTCAAGGATGACCGCGGCACGAATGTCAAGGAATTGATGAAAGAAGCCCAAAGGGTTCAGGATGAACTTAAGAAAGGATACAAGCCCAGTGTGTCTCCCGACGATGTGGCCGACCCGGCACAGCAGGAAGAAGCGGACCGGACAGAAGACACCGGGAAGCAATATTCCGGAGCTTCGGTTCTCTCCTGGCAGCTGGACGGCAGAAGCGCTTACAGTCTGAAGATTCCCGCATACAAGTGTTATGGAGGAGGAACCGTCACCGTTATGATTACCGTTGACAGAAGCGGTAAAGTCACGGATGCCAGGATTCAGGAAGGTTCATCCGACAGCTGCCTCAACAACGAATCGGTCAAGGCGGCCAAGGCGTCAAGATTCAATGCCAAATCCGATGCTCCCGAAAAGCAGGTCGGGAACATCGTTTACCAGTTCATTCCCCAATAGTCATTGGAGCGCGGCCTTGACAGTGTCGTCAATGCCCATATACAGATGATAGAAAGCGTTGTCCCCCAATTTGGAATAACGTCCTACAAGCGCCCGCACCTGGGACATCATATACAGTCTGTCGACTTCCCATTCTCCCGGTGAAGGGACAAGATTGTCCTTGGTCTTTGCATAATTCAGGAACTTGCTTTCAAGGCCGGCCGCATTCAGATAGGCAGTCAGTCCGGCATAATCGTCTATGGAAGAAAGCGTCTTGCGGTTCTTGTCAAAGTAGTCCGACGCGAAGCGCATCGCGGTCGCCTTCTGGTTGCAGGCCTGATAGAACGGTCCCGCCTTGGTGGTGTCCAACGCCACGAACACGTCAGGGATGATGCCTCCTTTCTCGACCTTCATGCTGTCGGAATTGAAGAGTTCGCCCGATTCGTAACGGTGCAGGATGTCATAGTCGTAATCTTTGGAATAAGGCTTCTGTATGCATCGCCCGGAGGGAGTGAAATACCTTGCGACGGTAAGCCTCATCGCAGAGCCGTCCGTAAAATAGAAGGGCTCCTGCACAAGTCCCTTTCCGAAGGACCTCCGCCCTATGATACGGGCCCTGTGATTGTCCTGCATCGCTCCCGCGAAGATTTCACTTGAAGACGCTGAATTTTCGTTTATGAGTACCGTCAGCGAGACATCCTTCAGATGACCTTCTCCGCTGGCCGTGCTGGTTGTCTTGGGATAACTTCTTCCCTCCACCCACACTATGGTGTCGCCCTGCGCGAGGAACATATCGCTCAACGCGAGCGCCTGCTCGAAGTATCCTCCGGTATTGTCCCTCAGGTCCACTATCAGGGATGACAACCCCTCTGATAGCATCCGCTTGCTTTCTTCCAGGAACTCCGTACAGGTTGTGGCCGAGAACTTGGAAAGACGTATGTATCCCACTCCCGGTTTTATCATAAATGCGGCGTCGATGCTGTGAGTGGGTATCTTGTCCCTGGTTATTTCGAAGGGGATGCTTTGCTTGCCGCGCTTGACGGTCACGGTCACCTTGGTCCCGGCAGGGCCCTTCATTCTCCGAACCATACTGTCCTGGGGGAACCGTACGCCGGCTATCACTTTGTCGTCCACCTTTATCAGACGGTCGCCCGCAAGCATCCCGATTTTCTCGGCAGGACCTCCGGGAATGACTTCCATCACTATCGCGGTATCGTTGGGCACGTTGAACTGGATGCCTATCCCCTCGAAATTCCCGGCGAGGTCCTCCTCCGAAACCTTGAGATTTTCCGGAGTCAGGTATATTGAATGGGGGTCCATGGCACGCAGGGCAGCAGAGACCGCCTCATCGGTCACTTTGCCGAAGTTTATGGTATCCACATAATATTTGCCGGCAGTGTTCAGTATGACATTGAGCTTGCCCCAGTCCCGGTAACTTGTCCTTATGTTGTGATTGTGTTCCCTGACGTTCCTCACCAGAGTGGTTCCCAGAATACCGACAAGGATTCCGAGGACTGCCGTCAAAATGGTGGTGATATTCCTCTTTGCCATCGTCAATCCACTTTTTCAACCTCTATCCCGGCCTTGCGGAGCAAGTCGATTCCGTCAGTCAGCCGGTATTCATCTTTATAAACCACCCGCACGATGCCGGCCTGGATTACAAGCTTTGCGCATTCTATGCAGGGCGAGGCAGTCACGTAGAGGGTGGCTCCCGCACTGCTGTTGCCGCTCTGGGCCACCTTGGAAATGGCGTTCGCCTCGGCGTGGAGCACGTAGGCCTTGGTTACGCCGTGCTCGTCTTCACAGACGTTCTCAAATCCGGAAGGGGTTCCGTTGAATCCGTCGGAGATTATCATTCTGTCCTTGACTATCAGGGCGCCCACTTTACGACGCTGGCAGTAGGAGTTTTCCGCCCATATCTCCGCCATACGGAGGTATTTCTCATCAAACTTGTTCATAGATGTCAGATTCTCTGGTAAAGGTATCTTTTTATGCTTCTCTTCGGTGTCCGCTCGAAATCCTCGGGAAGAAATTCCATCTTCCTGATTTGAGCGTAGTTGGGAAGCAGCCTGTTTATCTCGGGGAGGCCTCCCCTTATTCTTTCTTCAAGCTCTTTCCCGGACAGTCCGTCCAGTTCGCCCTGATGCCAGTCTGGATAAATCAGGGCCGTCAGGTTGCCGTTGTCCTCAATCACGAGCGACTCCACCACGTAGTTCACGTTGTTGATGACCGCCTCAATCTCCTCAGGATATATGTTCTGTCCGGAAGGTCCGAGAATCATACATTTGATGCGGCCGCGAAGGTACAGATATCCGTCCTTGTCCACAACGCCTATGTCCCCCGTCTTGAACCAGCCGTCTTCGGTGAATGCCTCCGCCGTAGCCTGGGGATTCTTGTAATATCCACAGAACACGTTTCCTCCCCTCACCTGGATTTCTCCGGGAATATTCAGGGGGTCGGAACTGTTTATCCTTATCTCGCAGTCGGGTACCGGAATTCCGCAGGAGCCTCTCCTGGTCCTGTACCACTTTTCGTATGTTATTATGGGGGCGCACTCGGTCATTCCATAGCCTACGGTGAAGGGGAAATGGATTTTCCTGAGGAAGTCCTCAACCTCGGGGTTGAAAGCGGCTCCGCCCAGGATGACTTCTTCAAAACGGCCTCCGAACGCTTCAATCATAGCATTCCGTATCTTCTTCAGGATATACCTGTCCAGGATGGGAACCCGCATATACATCTTGTTCCTGTCAACCTGCGGCTTTATCTGGGAACGATACACCTTTTCTATGACAAGGGGCACGGATATTATGAGGTCGGGATGGATTTCCTGGAACGCGGAAAGAATGACCTTGGGACTCGGCACCCTGGTAAGGAAGTGGACGTGGGTTCCTATGGTCATCTGGAAAAGGAATTCGAACATCATTCCGTACATATGCGCGCAGGGCAGCATCGCCACAAGTTCAGACTCGCAGTTCATCTGGGGTTCGGCCACATTGTGCGCGAAGTACAGATTGGTCCACAGGGCCCTGTAAGGGAGCATGACCCCCTTGGAGAAGCCGGAAGTGCCCGATGTGTAATTTATCAGGGCCAGGTCATCCGCCTTGTCCTCGAAGTAGTGTATGTCTCCGGGGCCGAAACCGTCCGGGTGCAGTTTCTTGAAGTCGTCGACCAGGTTTTCCCGCACGTCACGCATATACTGGTCCTTGGCATATATATAGGTAAGATTGTTTATCTGGACTATCACCTGGAGATTGGGCATTTCAGACTCCGAGAGCCCCTCCCAGATGACCTCATCCACAAACAGGACCTTAGCATCGGAATGGTTTACGAGATAATGTATGTTTTCCGGTTTGAACTCGTGAAGGATTGGAACGGGTACCGCTCCGTAAGTCAGGGATGCGAGGAAGCATACACCCCAATTGGCCTGGTTGCGGGAACACAGCGCCACCTTGTCGCCTTTCTGCAACCCGCATTTGGAAAAGTTGACGTGCAGAAGGGCTATCTTCTCCGCCACGTCCCTGTAACACAGGGTGTCTCCCTGATAATTGGAAAGAGCTTCCTTTTCCCAATTGTCCCTGAAACTCTGTTCAAGCAGCTTGTTGACTGAATGAAATTCCATATACTGCAAAGATACAAAAAAGCGGAGAACTCCGTAGAATTCTCCGCCTTTGTAGACCAAACGGTCCGGGAATCGAACCTTATGCGGTCATTGCATTGTCATACAGGAACTCGGGAGCAAAGCCTATTTCGTTGTTCCAATCAACGGAAAACGGATCCAGTGTAAATTGTTTGAAATAGGTCAGATCCTGCAGTTTCCTACAAATCCCTTCATTATACACTGTGGCAAAATCAAAATTCCTGACCTCCCCATTGCTAAAGGTCAGAGCCAGGATGTAATCCTTGACATACACCGCATTTGTAACTTTAAGAATCATATGATTACTTCAGTGGATCAATTTTTACTATGGCTTCCTTGTTCTCCATCCGCTTCCAATTCTCCATCAACTCATTTTTATGAAGGTCCAGCCATTCATACACAAGATTCAGAGCTCTTCTTGGGAGAGAGCCCGTAACCACACCACCTTCTATAGTAACAATTGCCTCATAATCCTGGTATTTCACGTGAAAATGGGGAGG
>JAKSKF010000001.1 GCA_024401825.1 Bacteroidales bacterium | reverse complement strand
CTTATCCGCCGCAGTCGCGGCTACCCCCGCGGCTCCCGAGCTACCGACATCGCGCTTCGCGCTCCGTCCCGCTCTCCGCCGGGCGCGTTGAGACGCGCCATTCGTCCCGAATGATTCCTTGTCAATGCCCCCTTATCCGCCGCAGTCGCGGCTACCCCCGCGGCTCCCGAGCTACCGACATCGCGCCGGGCGGCATTGCAAGACATTGTCTGAAAGTCTCTTTGCTGAACAAAAACGGCGAATTTGTTCATTCAAGCGTGAAATTATGGACTCAAATGAACATTATGGCCGTTTTTGTTCAGCAAAGTCAACTGCTTTCAGGGGAAAGAGTCAATAAGCGCCCCGGACTCCACCTGACTTGCTCCTCTTCCGCCTTTGCCCCGCGCCACTCCTTCCAAATACCCTGGAACTGTGAACAGGGTTGTTTGTTCGCGGCTACCCCATTACCATTCAAATTCCACCGTGACGCCGTCGGGATTGTTCTCGTGGGTGATTCTGTAGGTGTGCGTGAATTCGTCCCACTCGGATTCGTCGAACACTTCCTCGCCTGCAATCTTCACGCTCCGGGGCCGTACAGGAAGGAGGATGCGCGCGACATTGGTGGTCCTGACGGGGCTCTTGCAGACGAAACTGTATGAGTTGTCCGTGACCTTCTCGTCATATTCGCGGGCAGCTGCGGCAAGCACCCTGGGAACCGAAGGGTCTTCGACTCTGTTGACGTCTATCAGCAGACACTGCTGTCCCGGGGAGAGTTCCTTGACTGAACATACGGGAAGAGTGTTGTCATAAACGTCTATGAGCCTGCCTTCTATCCTGAGAGGTTCCCCGCTGACGCTTTCATCCAGCACGGCCGCGATGTCGAACATTCCGCGCTCAAGGTAGAAGTGGTTCTTGAATTCCACCGTTCCGGGATACAGTTCCGCAATCTTATCGACATATTCATCAGCGCCCCCTTCGGTGAGGACATATTCCCTGGGGTCGTGGCGGAGGACACAGACTGTACCCTTGCCGTAGGCGTATGTTCCTTCCGCGGCGCCTTCAGGTATGCCCATAAGCTTGAACAGATGGTCCGAGGGCGCTGCGAAACTGTTGCCTTTCCGGTTCCACCACTCACAAACGGTCTGGAACGGGTCGTCGTCACGCCCGGTATAAACGAGAATCCCGCCTTTCTTCACCCAGTCTGCAATGTACTTGTGCGGCTTCGCCTCCATCGGCTTCATATTGGAGTATGACAGAATCAGGACTCTGGTCTGGGCGAGGCTCTCCTTGAATCCGAGGTTCTCAAGGTGTGCGGTCCTGACGGGGATGCCTGCCTTGATGAGAGGGAGCGTCTGTCCGTAGAAGTTTGACATACGGGGGTCCTCGCAACCCTGATGCTCCGGGAAACCCTGGAACATAAGGGAGTTCGCCATCAGTACGGTGATTCCCTGTGTTCCGCTGACCTTGTTGTCGGAAAGAGGCATCCTGTTGAGGGCATTTGTCATAAGCTGAACCTGGGTGGAATAGTGACGGGGGATGGTCGTACGTTCGTCACTGTCCAGACTTACCCTGTAGAGGCCCTCGTATATGCGCTCCGGCCAGGGCATCACTTCATAGTTTGCGACGCCGGGATAGAGAAGCTTTGCCGTGAAGGTGCGCTGGTAGTTGAGTTTATAGTCAAGCCAGTCCTTGTCGCCGTCCTCGATGGGGTCGGTCAGGCAGTACATCTTGCGGCCGGTGGGAGCTGTCATACTCTCCATACAGCCGTATTCGAGGTATGCCGTTTCAAACGTGCGCTCCTTTTCCACGCCGTTGTAGAAGTTTCTCTGTCGTGAGGTACCCGTCCAGACCTGCGCGATATAACCGTCGACGCAGGGGAGCGAAGCGAGGCTTGCTTCCGGAGATACAATCTGCCACTGCGAGTAGTTGAGAAGTGAATGGGTGGCGACGTAGCACCTGACGTCCAGGCCCTTGCTCCTTCCATATTCCTTTGCGTATGTGCAGACTTCGTCAATGGCGCGGTAGTACATCCTGTATTTCAGCTTGTTGGACAGATATGTGTTCTCCGGGGTCTCGTGCTGCGGCCTCCAGTCAAAACCGTAGAACTTCTTCCACTCCGCCTTGAAGGCATCGCTGTATCCGCTCTTCGCCCAGAATTCGGGCTCCTCGAAGAACAGTTCCGTGATGCCGTTGTCAATGACTCTCCTTACGTGTTCTTCTTTTATATATCTGAGATAATTTTCCGTAGGGACAATGTAGGGAACGAGGGGCCCGTGCCAGATGGTGTCGCCCTGTGCGTCCACCTGTCCCTCGTCCATATGCCGCCTGCCGTCCCACTTCCCTGTGAAATAGTCCTGATAGCTTCCCCAGGCTATTCCGGTCATATATTGTACGACATAGCCGCGGTCCCGCCAGGATTTCACCTTGTCCTCGAAGCCGTCGCCCGCCCCGTCACTGTCCGGGGGATTCCCCGTGACGCTGTAAACCATCACGCCGTCCGCGCGGATGTCCAGGGTGGGCCTCCATCCCTGTGACGTCTGGAAAGTCGTCTTGACTTCAGGTCCTTCATATGACGTTGCCTCCTGCCCGGGCCCGCATCCGGCAATGCCGAAAGCCAGGGCAACCGCCGCGCCGGCTCTCAGAATGGACGTTGATTCAGTTTTCATTGACATAACCGGTGCGAATATAATGTAAATCGTTTGAAATTCAAGATTTCCTACAATTCAAGGTTTTTTATTAAATTTGTAGAGATTACACAAACACTTCCGACTATGACCAATCGCAGAACATTTTTGAAAACAGCCACCGCCGCGGCCGCCGCGGCCGTGTGCGCTCCCATAGTGACAAGTTGCAGACAGGCCTCATCCGAGTCGGCCGCCGCTTCAATGCCCGTGGCGGAACCTCTGGAATCCAACGGAGGCTCGGACCTGATTGTACCCAAGGAAGCGGGTCTCCGCATTACCGGGACCTTCCTGGATGAAATATCCCACGATATCCCGCACCAGAACTGGGGCCCCGTGGAATGGGACAGGGACTTCCAGTATATGAAGGCCATAGGCATCGACACCGTGATTATGATTCGCAGCGGATACCGCAAGTTCATCACCTGGCCCAGCAGGTACCTTCTCGGGAAAGGCTGCTATATGCCTTCGCTGGACCTTGTGGAACTTTTCCTCACCCTTGCGGACAAGTACGGAATGAAGTTCTACTTCGGCCTGTACGACAGCGGGAAATACTGGGACACCGGGGATATGAGTTATGAACTGGAGTCCAACAAGTTCGTCATAGACGAGGTATGGAAAGCCTACGGACACCACAGCAGTTTCCGGGGATGGTACATTTCCACAGAAATCAGCCGCAAGACCAAGGGATGCATAGAGACCTTCCACGAAATGGGAAGGATGTGCAAGGACGTGTCCGGCGGGCTGCCCACCTTCATCTCCCCCTGGATTGACGGAAAGAAAGCCATTATGGGCACGGGCCTCAACGAGAAGAAAGGGGTGTCCGTGCAGAAGCACGAGGAGGAATGGAATGAAATCTTCGACGGCATACACGACGTAGTCGACGCCTGCGCCTTCCAGGACGGACATATCGATTATGATGAACTGGACGCTTTCTTCAGCGTAAACAAGAAACTGGCGGACAGGTACGGGATGGAGTGCTGGACCAACGCGGAGAGTTTTGACCGCGATATGCCCATAGATTTCCTTCCCATCAAGTTCGACAAACTCAGGATGAAACTGGAAGCCGCGGCCCGCTGCGGTTACGACAAGGCCATCACCTTCGAATTCTCCCACTTTATGTCCCCTCAGTCCGCATACCTTCAGGCCGGACATCTGTATGACCGTTACAAGGATTATTTCAACATCGGATAGCGTTTATGAAAGTTCAAGGTTCCAATCTGGGATACGTCGTATTCCTTTCGATAGTCGCCGCCCTCGGCGGAATCCTGTTCGGATATGACACTGCCGTAATCTCCGGCACCACGGCCGACGTTGCCGGGCAGTTCGGTCTGGATGACATAGCCAAAGGCTGGTACGTAGGCTGCGCCCTCGTGGGCTCCATTGTCGGGGTGGCCTGCGCCGGAATGCTCAGCGACTATCTGGGACGCAAGAAGACTATGCTGATTGCGGCCGTGCTGTTCAGCGTGTCCGCCATAGGCTGCTGCGTCTGCGCAGGGTTCAACGACCTGGTGGCGTACAGGATAATCGGAGGCGTGGGAATAGGCATCGTCTCCATCGTCTCCCCCATCTACATCTCCGAGATTTCCCCGGCGAAGATTCGCGGGACAATGGTCTCCCTTTATCAGCTTGCCGTCACAATGGGCCTGCTCCTTGCTTATCTGGTCAATTTCGTGATTCTCAAGAATTCAGGAGCCAGCCAGTTCTCGGGTTTCTTCAAATGGGTGTTCGCGGACGAGCTGTGGCGCGGGATGCTGGGCTCCGAATCGGTGGTGACCCTGCTGTTCTTCTTCATAATCTTCTTCATTCCCGAAAGTCCCCGCTGGCTGATTGTCAAGGGTCGCGACGACAAGGCGCTTGAAATTTTCCGCCGTCTCAAGAACAGCGAAAGCGGAGTCCAGGAGGAATTCTCGCTCGCAAAGGCATCGATTGCCGGGGAAGTGAAGTCCGAATGGTCCGCATTCAAGGAGAAAGGCATAGTCAAGGCCGTCCTCTTCGGCTCCGCAATAGCCATTCTGGGCCAGTTTATGGGTGTCAACGCCGTGCTCTACTACGGCCCCGACATATTCGCCAATGCCGGACTCGCGGCGGAAGAATCCTCTTTCTCCACTGTTCTGGTAGGCCTTGTCAATATGCTTACCACCATCCTTGCAGTGTTCATCATAGACAGGGTGGGACGCAAGAAACTGATTTACTTCGGAGTCAGCAGTATGATTCTGTGCCTGATTGCCATCGGGACCATCTTCCTGACGGGCGGAGGCGGAATCCTGCTCCTGACTTTCTTCCTGCTCTATATCTTCAGCCAGGCCATTTCCATCAGCGCGGTGGTGTTCGTCCTCCTGTCAGAGATGTATCCCAACAGGGTGCGCGGCATAGCGATGTCCATTGCGGGATTCTCCCTGTGGGTGGGGACATACCTCATAGGTCAGTTCACTCCCTGGTGTATGACAAACCTCACTCCCGCCGGCACCTTCTATTTCTTCGCCGTGATGTGTCTTCCCTATATGTACATAATGTGGAAGAAGATTCCCCAGACCACGGGGAAGACGCTGGAGGAAATCGAGGCCTACTGGAAAAGCAAGAACTGAAACACGTTTCCGATGTCAGGCAGAATCCACGCGATAGATATGCTCAGGGGACTGTCCATCATAGGGATGGTCTTCTGTTCCGCATACAGTTGGAACTGCGGGCTCCCCGCCTTTATGTTCCATTGCCAGGAACCTCCCCCGGACTATGTATTCTCTCCCGAAATCAGGGGCATAACCTGGGTTGACCTGGTGTTCCCCTTCTTCCTTTTCTCGCTCGGAGCCGCATTCCCCGCCGCATTGGGCAAGAAACTTCAGAAAGGAGAAAGCCCCGCCGGAGTGGCGCTGGGCCTCGTGCGCCGGTGGCTCACTCTGGTAGTGTTCTCCCTGGTCATAGGGAACAGCGGGAAAATCTTCGCCACCGGGGCTCCCGAAATCCTCAAGGGCGCTTTTCTGGTTGGGGGTTGGCTGGCCCTGTTCGCCAGCCTGGTAAGGACCCGGGCCAGATGGTTGAACCCTCTGGGATATGTTCTGATTGCCGCTCTGGCCCTGGCTGAAAAGTTCGCTTTCGGAGTGGAACTCAGCCTCCGTTCATCGGACATAATAATAATGATTATGGCGTGGATGGCCCTGTTGGGAGGACTGTGCTGGCTCGTTACCCGCAACAGGCCGGGACTCCGGGCCCTGGTATTCGCCTTTGTGCTCGCCGTCAAGGCCCTGTCGGACTACACAGGCGTACTGGACTGCGTCACGGTTCCATCTTTCCTGAGCTGGCTTTTCAGCTGGAATTTCTGCCAGTATCTGGCAATAGTCCTTCCCGCGTCGATGATTGGCGAACTGCTGCTCAAGGAGGGTGGAAACAGTCCCGCCGGCCCCGTGGTCCTTATTCCCATAGCCGCCGCGGTGACTCAACTGTGGGGTCTTTTCACCCGCAACGTGATTGCCGACTTCGGAATAACCGTGGCCCTTGCCATAGCCTATGCGCTGCTCAGCCGCTCAAAGGCGGGCAAGTCCTGCACCGTGGGTCTCATAGGGTTCGCGGCGCTGATTGCCGGAATAGCCTTCGACCCCATCGACGGGGGAATAGCCAAGGACTACTGCAACATAAGTTACCTGCTCTGCACCCTTGGAATCGGATGCCTGTGCCTTTCCGCATTCATCGAACTTGAGAACAGGGGACGGAAAGGAGGCGTATTGAGCCTCTGCGGGCAGAATCCTATGCTTGCCTACACCATAGTGGCGGGGTTCATCAGTCCCGCGCTGTATGCCTGCGGACTGCTCGGACTGCTTGATTCATTGTCCGAGGGCTCTGTCTTCTGGGGCCTGGCCAGGGGCGTGGTCGTCACCTTCGCAATGTGCCTGTGCACCGCGTTCTGTACCAGGAAAAGAATATTCTGGAGAAGTTAGATATGATGAAACGTCTTATTGTGGCAATACTGGGGCTCTCGCTCGTCTTTCCGCTGTCCGCGCAGGACAAGTCCTTGAAATTCCGCCCGGACGGCAGTTTCAAGATAGTCCAGTTCACGGACCTTCATTACGATTATTCCAAACCCGAGTCCAAAATCGTTCTGAAACGTATCGACGAAGTCCTGAATGCGGAGAAGCCGGACCTCGTCGTCATAACGGGGGACCTGATTTATGCCTCTCCCGCCAGGAAGGGTCTCAGGGATATTTTCAAGTGCATCTCTGCGCACGAAGTCCCCTTCTGCTCTGTCTGGGGCAACCACGACGCCGACTTCGGTACCTGCAAAGGCGCGATGTACGACATCATCCGCAGTTTTCCTTTCTGCGCGATGCCTCCCCGGGACGGAAAATCTTCTCCGGACTATGCGCTGCCCGTCCTCAGCTCAGACTCGGACAGGGTCTCTGAAGTCCTGTATTTCCTCGATTCCAACGCCCATCTCTTCCGGGACGGGAAATTCGTCGGATACGACTGCATAAGGGAGGAACAGATAGAATGGTACAAGGCGACAAGCCGGGAATTCACCCTGAACAACGGAGGGGAAGCCCTTCCCGCGGTGGCCTTCTTCCACATTCCTCTGCCTGAGTACCACGATGCGGTCAGGGACGAGTACCGCACTATGATAGGAACCAGGATGGAACCCGCGTGCTCGCCCGAGCGCAACAGCGGGATGTTCGCGGCCTGCAAGGAAATGGGCGACGTGATGGCCATATTCGTAGGTCACGACCACGATGACGACTATGCTGTGGAATTTCAGGACATCCTGCTTGCCTACGGCCGGTTCACGGGAGGCAACACAGAATACAACAACCTGCCGAACGGCGCCAGGGTCATCATACTGAAAGAAGGCAGGAGAGAACTCGATTCATACGTCCGCATAGGGGGCGGACAGATTCTCTACCCGTTCAATTTCCCGGGAAGTTTCCATCAGAGCGACTGGAGACAAAGGCCCCTGAACCCGGAGTGCCTTCAATGAGGCCGCTTGTCAAAACCCCGCCAGTCCACCGGTCCTGTCTCGAACGGATGTTCCAGACTGTCGGCCAGCCTGATTGAATCCAGTCGGGACTTCGGGTCGGACCCTGTCAGCATCCACATCTCGCCTGCCCAGCCCTCATTCCTGCCTTCGGCCTTGAAAAGACCTGTCGAACCCATTCTTTGGAGGAGTTTGAAATCCGGGTCTCCCGGCTCGAGGTCAAGATAGGGTTGGATTCTGGCTCCCTCTTCCAGAAGGATGGTCTGCACCCTGCGGACGTCAACTTCCCTCACGGGGATGTCCTCCCCTGCGGCAAGGGCCGCGATTACCCCCGCCGCCTGCCCCAGTTCCATAACCACCGGCTGGAGGCGGGTCGCCCCCTGGACAGAGTTGTCCACCGATATCGACTTTTCCGCCACTATCAGGTTTTCAACCCCTTTCGGTATCATCACTCCCGCGGGAACGGTGAAGGATGGAATGGGGGTGAACGATTTGTGGAGACGTTTCCAGTCGGGATGGGCGTAGTGATGATGGTCCACGGGATAATCGCCGACGGCCACTCCCGCCCTGTACAGAGGTTCAGGATAGTTGTACGGGTCTCTCACCGCATCGAAGGTCAATCTGGCCTCCCCCTCTATCCGGCGGCTCTCCCTGAAATACGGGAAGAAGGGAAGACCGTCGGAAGTGGGGTACTCGTCGTCGGCTATTCCTATGTTCTTCATCCCCAACTCCGTCTGGATGAAATACAGATAGCCCAGGGCCTTGTCCTTTGCATCGCGGTAAGCCTTCGACCTCTCCCTTCCGGAGGCGTCTGTCACGTTTGCGTACCAGTCGTTGCCCTCGATGGGCCAGTTGAGCATAATCTTCCCGCCCGGAAGGCGGCCGTAACTCATCATCATTTCCGGACTCCACAGGGTCTGTCCCTTGGAAGTCTGCGGGTCGTTCAGGGGATTCAGGCAGCAGTTCACATAGTTCTCCTGACGGTATCCCCGGGGTTTCTCTATGGTCTTGTCAGCGCCCGGACCGTAATCCTTGGCGATTATGACCCAGGTGAGGTCCTGTATTATTCCCTGAGCGTCACCTGTCTCATATTTCACCCCGCATTCCTTCGCCACACCGCCAAGTTCGGTCCCGTCAACCAGAACCTTGCATACATAGCGGTGAAAGCCGGCTCCCACAACCCATCCGCCGCCGCATTTCCTTATATGCCGGAAATGCACGTTCTTCTTCACGGTCAGATTTTTCTGCGCTCCGCACATATTGTCCAGGACCTGCGCTCCCACGTGAGGCTCGAACAGGATATTGCTCACCCAGCCCGTCCTGAGGGAATCATAGCCCCCGTAACGGGCCGCCAGCGAGTCGCAGAATTCTCCGAATATCCCGGCGCGCAGTCTGTAACATCCGTCAATGGCGCTCACTCCGGCGCTTGTAAGCATACCTCCCAGCCAGGGGGTCTGTTCCAGGATGAGGGTGTTTGCGCCCAGCCTTGCGCTCTGCAAGCCGGCCGCGGTGCCTGACGCTCCTCCGCCAACCACTATCACGTCATAATCCGTCCGGCCACAGGCTGCGAGCAGTATGGCCGCGACGAGCGTAAGGAATCTTTTCACTTCTTTATGGGATAGAGCCTTACAAGGACTATCATAATCAGGGCGATGGCTGCGGGGATGAGGGAGAATATGGCCCAAATCATATGCTGCACGGCGGGAAGGCAGCCCTGGGCAATGGTAACCACTGCCTGGCCGCTTGCGTCACTCCCGGAGGAGAAACCCACAACACCCAACAGAAGGGTCAGGAGGGCGCCGGAAATTGCGGAACCGAATTTCTGGGCCATAGTTCCGGAGGAGAATATCAGGCCCGTGGAGGAAGTTCCGTTCTTCTGTGTGGCATAGTCCGCCACGTCGGCGTACATAGACCACAGCAGCGGAGAATAGAATCCTATTCCGACGGAGGTCAGGACCACCATCAGAATCATAAGCCAGATGTAGGCGGAATTCATCGGTATGAAGAAGAACGCGACGGACGTGACAGCGCATATCAGCGCCGCCAGGGTGAAGGCTCTTTTCTTCGAGCCGGCCAGTTTGGTGAACGCCGGACTCAGGGCACCGAATATCATACAGGTCACCTCGCCGAAGGTCATAAACACGGTATAGTTGATTATGAGCCTGTTGAAAGTCACGTCCCCGCCAAGGCAATAGGTGAACAGATAGCCCGCCACGGCATAACGGAACCCGTTGAAGAAGTTGCTGCATATTCCGGCGAGGGTCAGGTACACCCAAGGCTTGTTCCTGAACAGGTCCGCAAAGGGCTTCAGGGAGAATTTCTCCGCCCTGACAGGTTTGAGGCGCTCTCTGGTCAGAAGGCCGCAGGCAAGTGTCATCAGCGCGGCCACGGCTCCCAGAGCGGCGGCGAGAACTGCATACTGGTGAGCTTCGGAACCGCCGACCATCTTCTGCAGGTATGGGAAGGACAGAAGGGTTATGAAACCCATTGCATAGGCGCCCACCATTCTGAAGGAAGAAAACTTGTTCTTCTCGTTGTCATCGTCCGTCATCACTCCCAGAAGAGAGCCGTAAGGCACGTTGACGGCCGTATATACCGCCATCATAAGCAGATAGAGGCTGTACGCCCAAACCCGCTTGCCGGCCGGAGAAAAGTCCGGAGTGAAGAGCAGCAGGGCAAACACAACCCCCAGTGGAACCGCTCCGAAAATGAGCCAGGGACGGTAGGTTCCCCAACGGCTGCGGGTACGGTCCGCCACGGCCCCCATTATGGGGTCTGTCACCACGTCGAAAAGGCGGGCTACAAGCATAAGAGTGGCGGTATCTACAACAGTGAGCCCGAAGATGTTGGTAAAGAACAGGGGAAAGGCGATGGACATCACTTTCCATACAATTCCGCCGGCTGCCGCGTCACCGAGCGCATAGGCGATTTTTTCTCTAATCGAAGGTTTTTCCGGTATCATTTCTTATGAGTATTTCATTTCTGCACAACAGAAAGCGTAATATATGAAAATTTTTCCATTTTGAGGAAGAGGAGGTGCGGCATATATAAAAAATTGTGACCTTTGCAGGCGGAAAATCCAGCGATTTTCATTAAGTTTGATATCCAAAAGGAACAACGGACACCTTTATGAAACACTCTTTCAAAGATTGGCTTGTAACTACCAGATTCTGGTCTTTCCCCATATCCGCAATGCCTGTTGTCGTGGCAACCGCATTTCTGTTTTGGAAAGGATATGACATACGGTGGGGCTGCGCCGTTCTCGCGCTTGTGGGCAACGTGCTTTTCCACGCGGCAGGAAACGTTCTCAGCGACTGGTGGGACTATCGCAAGGGCATCGACAACGAGAAGGCATATGCCATTCCCCAACTTGTTTTCCACCAGTTCGAACCCGGCGAGTATCTCCGTTTCTCCGCGGTTCTTTTCCTCCTGGCCGTCTGCATAGGACTGGTTCTCACTTTCCTGACGGGATTGGAACTGCTTGTCATCGGAGTCCTGGGTGCGGCGCTGGCCGCCAGTTACTCTTTCTTCAAGTTCAGGGCGATGGGAGATTTGTTCGTGTTCACCTGCTTCGGAATCCTTCCCGTCATCGGGACATCCTTCGTCGCCGCCGGATTCATAGACTGGTCGGCGCTGGTGGTAAGCATTCCGCTCGGAATCTTCACTATCGGAGTGCTTCACGACAACAATACCGTCGACATTGACACGGACAGGGAAGCCGGAATCAAGACTCTTCCTATGCTCTTCGGAGAGAAAACAAGCGTGAAAATCTTCATAGTCTATATTATAATCCCCTTCGTGGCCGTCATTTCAAGCTGCCTTCTGGGACTGCTGCCCTATCCGGCACTGGCCTGCCTTCTGGCCTCTCCGATTGCCATAGGAATCATAAGGAAGGCCGCCGCATATTTCAAGGTCGGAAGGGAAGCGATGGTGGGGCTTGACCAGAAAACGGCCGGGCTTCATATGGTATTCTGCCTCTTCCTTGTCGCCGGTATTGCGGCAGCCTCTTTCCTGTAGTATGCATAAAAGTTCTTCAAGACTCCTTGCGGCATTGCTTGTGGCCGCGGCGCTGTGGTTCTGGATGTTCAGTCCCTGGACCTGCAATTCGGGCAATTTCTGGTTGAAGATGAGCCTGTCTGCGGCAGTCTTGCTTTCCGTCGCCGTTTCCCGTTCTTCAACAAGAACCGGAGAGTGGACCGTGAAAAAGCTTCCGGCTCAATTGCTGACGGGAATTGTCATTGCGGTCCTCCTGTGGTGCGTCTTCTGGATTGGTGACAAGTTGTCTCAGACTGTTCTTCCTTTTGCAAGAAGCCAGGTGGACAGCGTGTACGGAATAAAGGGCGGGACAAGCGCCGTACTGATTTCTCTCCTGCTGATTTTTCTCATAGGTCCGGCGGAAGAGCTGTTCTGGAGGGGATATGTCCAGAAAACCGTTTCAGACAGGCTCGGCCCCGACGCCGCATTGGTCGTGACCACCCTGACGTACGCCCTTGTACATATCTGGTCCTTCAACTTTATGCTGATAATGGCGGCGCTGGTTGCAGGAGCCGCCTGGGGCCTGATTTACAGAATCAAGCCGGCGCTGCTCCCGGCGCTGGTGATATCCCACGCCCTCTGGGACGCTATGGTCTTTGTCTTTTTCCCTATATAGGCAACCCCGGACCCCTGTCTTACTCGAATTTCACGGGCACGAAGAACTCGGGCCTGTGGAAATCCGGTTTGTCCGTCCTGACGGGCTGCCAGCTTATGAAATGAGGAACCTTGAGGTCATCCCCGCACTTGTAAACGTTCATCTTGAACTCCTTTCCCCTAAGACTCTTTATATCGTGGCGGAAAAAGGCCTTCCTGTTGATGATTACGGTAAGGGTGTAAGGAGCGCATTCCTTCTCAGGGAAAGGAGAGGAGCCCAGGGAGGATTCTGTCTTCACGAAAGCCATATGCTCACTGTCCGCCCCGGTTGTTTCCGTCCTGTTCCGACGGCAGGAGTAATCCACCGTCCCTATGCAGTTGACTTCAAAGTTGTAGTACAGGCCGTCCCCTTCTGAGGGAAGAAGGAAACATTCCATACAGGAATCCTTGTAAACGGGGCCTCCGGGAGTCACAACTTCCGCCTTGGTTCCCTGCTCGTTCACGCTGTACCGGATATAGATGTTTTCACCGTCGTGGAACATTGAAAACCTTACGTCAGGCACGTACGAGGTGACTTCAGGCCAGTTGCAACAGACAATTCTCTCCTGCGGGAGGGAATCGAAGGTCTTACTCAGGGCAAGGGCGGAAGAAAGTTGGATGAAAGGTATTATGAACATATCCGCTTATTCCGTCTTGATTGCGATATTGAGTTCTTCCAACTGTTCGTCGTCTATCCTTGAGGGAGAGTCTATCATCACATCGCGGCCCTGATTGTTCTTGGGGAAGGCGATGAAGTCCCTGATGGTCTCCTGGCCTCCGAACAGGGCGCACAGGCGGTCGAAACCGAAAGCCAGCCCTCCGTGAGGAGGAGCGCCGTACTTGAAGGCGTTGATGATGAATCCGAACTTGTATTCCGCATCTTCCCTGGAAATTCCCAGGACATCGAACATCCTGGACTGGACGTCAGCCTGATGGATTCTGATGCTTCCTCCTCCGAGTTCCGTTCCGTTCAGGACAAAATCGTATGCGTTGGCGCACACCTTTTCCAGGTCCTCCTTCCTGTCGGAATAGAACAGTTCCATATGTTCCGGCTTGGGTGCCGTGAAAGGATGGTGCATTGCATAGAAACGGGAAGTCTCGTCGTCCCACTCCAGAAGGGGGAAGTCCACAACCCACAACGGTGCGAACACCTTGGGGTCACGCAGGCCGAGTCTGTTGCCCATTTCTATACGGAGTACCCCCAATTGGGTCTGTGTCTTGCGTTTGTCTCCGCAGAGGCAAAGGACAAGGTCTCCCTTCCCGGCGCCGACGCTCCGAACTACCTTTTCCAATTCCTCTTCCGTATAGAACTTGTCTATTGAGGACTTTATTCCACCGTCCGAGTTCAACCTGACATATATCAGACCCTTCGCTCCGACCTGAGGACGTTTCACCCATTCCGTGAGCTCGTCAAGCTGCTTGCGGGTGTATTCCGCCGCTCCGCCGACACATATCGCCCCTACATAGGGAGCGTTGTCGAAAACGCTGAACCCGTGCCCCTTGACAAGGTCGGAAATCTCGTGAATTTCCATTCCGAACCTGATGTCCGGCTTGTCGGAACCATACTTGTCCATAGCGTCGAACCAACTCATCCTGGGTATGGGATGGGGAATGTCAATTCCGAGGGCGTTCCTGAACATTGTCAGCATCATTCCCTCGAAAGTGTTGAGAACGTCCTCCTGTTCGACGAACGACATTTCGCAGTCTATCTGCGTGAACTCGGGCTGGCGGTCCGCACGAAGGTCCTCGTCCCTGAAGCAGCGGACTATCTGGAAGTAACGGTCGTAACCGGCAACCATAAGAAGCTGCTTGAAAGTCTGGGGAGACTGCGGCAGAGCGTAGAACTGCCCCTGATTCATCCTTGAAGGAACCACGAAATCACGCGCCCCCTCCGGAGTGGATTTAATCAGATAAGGCGTCTCTATCTCCATAAAACCCTGGGCATCAAGGTATGTGCGTACCTCCTGCGCCAGACGGTGACGCAGGGCGAGAGCCCTTTGGAGAGGTCCGCGGCGAAGGTCCAGGTAGCGGTACTTGGCGCGAATGTCCTCGCCTCCGTCGGAGACTTCCTCTATGGTGAAGGGAGGGGTTTGAGCCTTGTTCAATACATTGACCTTCTCAACCTTGATTTCGACGTCACCCGTGGGAAGGTTGGGATTCTTACTCTGGCGTTCCACCACCTCTCCGCAGACCTGAATCACAAATTCACGTCCGAGGTCAGTGTCGGAGTCAAGGACAAGCTGGGTGATGCCATAGCGGTCACGCAGGTCGATGAAAGTCATACTGCCGAACTTCCTGGTGCGCTGCACCCATCCGGCCAGTGTGACTTTCTTTCCCGCATCACCTATGCGGAGTTCCCCGCAAGTATGAGTTCTGTACATTTTGAAACTGTTAGTCTTCCTCTGTATCCTGAGCTGCGTATTCCGCAAGGAGTTTTACCTGAACGTCAGCAGGTACGGGCTGATAATCCGCGAATTCCATAGTGAAGGTCGCCGAACCTGAAGTCAGCGAGCTCAGGGTTGTGGAATAACGGTAGAGTTCTGCCAGAGGCACGCGTGCCTTGAGGATTGCGAAGCCCTTGTCCGCGCCCATATCGCCGAGGATGCCACGGCGGTTCTGGAGGTCGGACATAACTGCTCCCTGATACTCTGAAGGGGTCATGACCTCAACGTTGTAGATAGGCTCGAGAATCTTCGGGCCCGCATTGCGGAACGCTTCCTTGAATGCGTTGCGGCCCGCTATGATGAACGCGATTTCCTTTGAGTCGACCGGGTGCATCTTTCCGTCATAGACAAACACGCGGATGTCACGGGCATAAGAACCGGTGAGAGGACCTTCGGTCATCTTTTCCTTGATACCCTTGAGAATTGCGGGCATGAATCCGAGGTCGATGGCGCCACCAACCACGCAGTTGTAGAATTCCAGTTTGCCGCCCCACTCCATTTCGGAAATGTCCTGAGTCTTGACGTTGAGCTGAGTGTCCTTTCCGTCAATCTTGAACTTGGTGTTGAGTTCTCCTTCGGCAGGACATACTAGCAGGTGAACCTCACCGAACTGGCCTGCGCCGCCGGACTGTTTCTTGTGACGGTACTGGGCTGTCGCGGTCTTGGTGATGGTTTCACGATAGGGTACCTTGGGAGCGAAAAGTTCCACTTCCAGGCCGTATTCGTTATTGATAAGCCACTTGACAACGTTGATGTGCTGCTCTCCGTTGCCGCTGAGAATTGTCTGGCGAAGTTCCTTCGAGTATTCCACGCAAACCGTGGCATCCTGGGAAGAAATCTTCTTGAGCGCCTCTCCGAGTTTCTGCTCATCCTGCTGAACCTTGGCCTTGATGGCGCAACGGTACTTGGGAGCAGGATACTGAATCTTGTCATACTGGATACCTGAGCCTATGGCGGAAAGGGTCGTGTCGGACTTGCCGCTCTTGAGCTTTACCACGCAGCCGAAGTCTCCGGCATTGAGGCTGGTGACAGTCTCCTTCTTGAGACCGGCTACCGCATAGATGGCTGAAAGGCGCTCCTTGTTTCCGGAAACAGGGTCTTCAAGGTCTATTCCCGTGGAGATTGTTCCGCTCATAACCTTGAAGAAGGAAACTTCTCCGAGGTGAGGCTCGACGGCGCTCTTGTAAATGAACAGGGATGCAGCTCCGGATTCCTTGCTCTGAGGAGCGGGAGCGACGTTCTTGATGAATTCGAGAAGTCTCTTGACACCGATGTCCTTCTTGCCGCTGACGCAGAATACGGGATAGACCTCCCCGTTTGCCACGCCTATGCCGAGGCCCTTGCGTATTTCATCTTCAGTGAGGGTTCCCTCCGCGAAGAATTTCTCCATAAGGGCGTCGTCATACTCTGCAACCTTCTCTATGAGTTCATTGCGGTAGAGTTCCGCTTGGTCAGCGTACTCTGCGGGAATTTCGAGGTCCTCACGGGTTCCCTTGTCGTCCTTGAAACGATAGAACTTCATTGTGAGAACGTCCACGAATCCGTTGAAGCTGATGCCGGCGTTCACGGGGAACTGGATATTGATGAACTTTCCACCCAAAGACTCCTTGAGGGAAGCCTGGAAATTGTCCCAGTCGGCCTTCTCGGCATCCAGCTGGTTGGCCGCGATAATGAGGGGGAGCTTGCGCGCCTCCGCTATGCGGAGGATGTTCTCCGTACCTACTTCCACGCCCTGCTGAGCGTTGATGACCAGAACGCCGCTTTCACAAACGGTAAGTCCCGCATAGGCCCCGCCTATGAAATCGTCAGAACCGGGAGCGTCCAGAATGTTGATTTTCTTGTCCATAAACTCTGCGTAAAGCGGAGATGCATAGATGGACCTCTGGTTCATTTTTTCGATTTCAGTGTTGTCGGAGACGGTGTTCTTGTCTTCAACCGTTCCTCGCCTGTCAATCACTTTTCCTTCGAAAAGCATTGCCTCTGCCAACGTGGTCTTTCCGGATTTTGTCGCGCCGAGAAGAACCACGTTACGGATGTCTTGGGTTTTGTAATCTTTCATTTTATAGTGGTTTTATCAATAATTTCAAAGTTTGCAAATATAATAAAAAAGGAATCTATTCCCCACGATAAGAGGCAATAATTTCATCTCCGCTGTAGCCCAATTCTTCCAGCAGCAAATCATTCAGGTCAGAAGGGGATTCTTTCAGTACCCTGCAGACGGTTTCAAAGTTCAGGTAGGGATTGATGACGGCCGCGCCGTTTTCCATCAGATGCGCAAAGCGCTCGAAATTTTTCATAATTGTTTCCATAATCTTGTCTTTTATGCAAAGCAAAAGTGACTCTAAATCCGGAAAAGAACAAGAATTCTGCGTAGTTAACAATGTGGTTTAAGCCGTTTTATCTTTTTTTTAATGTCAATGCAAATAATTTATTGCCTTTGACAATATTTTCTTGTCCGAAATTTAACAATGCTTCAAATACTTTTGCCCCCACTTAAAAAGCAAAAGTTATGGACAGCAATTCAGTAAAACAAAACATCCGGAAAGTCCGCAAGGATATGGGGCTTACGCAGAAGGAAATGGCAGACAAACTGGGAATTTCGAGAACGGCCTACCGGAATCTTGAAAAAGGGGAGACGAAAGTGTACAGCAACCATATCAGCAGGATGGCCGAACTCTCCGGAAAGGCGGAAGAGGAAGTGGTGCTCGGCTACACGCCGAGGCAGGCCGACGAGGACACGCTCAGGGAGATACAGAACTATGAGGAAAAAATCAGCTCGCTTACCGAATACTATGAATCCCGAATCAGCGACTTGAACGAGAAACTGAAAGACAGGGAAAAACTCATAGAGTCGCTCCAAAACAACGTAAGGACCCTCCAGAGTATGGTGGACCTGATGAGCAGACAGTCCTGAAAGTCCAATCTATCGGATTTTTCAGTAATTTTGCAGCCGATATGCCACGGAAAGCGCAACTGCTGCAATGTATGAACGAAGCCCTGGTGGAAGCCGGGCTGGACGAAGCCGGAAGAGGACCCCTTGCGGGTCCGGTGTTCGCGGCGGCCGTGATACTCCCCCGTGGTTTCAACCATCCGTTGCTCAATGATTCCAAGCAGATGACCCGGAAGGAGAGGGACCTCCTCAGGGAAATCATCGAGAAGGAAGCGCTCGCCTGGGCGGTGGAAGCCGTATCGGAGGAAGAGATTGACCGTATCAACATTCTGAACGCATCGATTGCGGGTATGCAGAGGGCAGTGCTCAAACTTTCCGTAAAACCGGACTTCCTTCTGGTGGACGGCAACCGTTTCAAGGCCCTTCCGGGATACGGCCACGCCACAGTGGTCCACGGGGACGCCACCTACGCCTGCATTGCCGCCGCTTCCGTGCTTGCCAAGACACACAGGGACGAATATATGCGCAGGCTGGCCGAGAGTTTTCCCCAATACGGGTGGGAAAGGAATATGGGCTATCCTACGGCGGAACACATCCGGGCTATCAGGGAATTCGGGATGACGGAACACCACCGCAGGAGTTTTCACCCAAAGGAACTTGAACCTACCTTATTCTGAATATGACAGGAAAAGAAGAAATACTGACCGCTCTCAAGGAAGTGCGGCATCCCGCAAAAGGGGAAAAGAGTCTTGAAGAACTCGGAATGCTCAAGGACATAAGAATTTCGGAGGAAGGCGTCACCGTGACGCTCGCTTTTCCGAAAAGGAGGGACCCTCTTGCGGAATATCTGAGCGGAGCCGTCAGGGCCGCGGTGAACCGGGTCTGCCCTCCCGGCACCCCGGTCAGCGTGGAAAGCGTTGTAGTGGATGAGTCTCCTGCAAGAAAAACCACCAAAGACCTGTCTCTGGATATGATTTCCGGTATCAGACACATCATAGGGATAGCCTCCGGAAAAGGCGGGGTGGGAAAATCCACCGTCGCCGTGAACCTGGCTTGCGCTCTTGCAAGGCTCGGATACAGAGTGGGACTGGCGGATGCGGACGTTTACGGTCCTTCCGTTCCCGTGATGACGGGGACCGAAGGCCTGTCTCCCGCCGTCGGAGGCGAAGAGGGCGCGGAAATATTCTACCCCATAGAGAAATTCGGTGTCCGCTGGATGAGCATAGGATACTTTGCAAATCGCGGCCAGGCTCTCATCTGGCGCGGGCCTATGGCCTGTTCAGCCCTCAAGCAGATGATTCTTCAGGTGGACTGGGGCGAACTTGATTTCCTCCTGATAGATATGCCCCCCGGAACCGGCGACATTCACATTTCCCTCGTCCAGGACATTCCTATGGAAGGCGCCGTCATAGTAACTACGCCCCAGACGGTGGCGCTTGCGGACGTCGAGAAGGGTGTCGATATGTTCCGCAACAAGAACATCGACCGTCCAATCTTCGGACTGGTGGAAAATATGGCGTGGTTCACTCCGGAAGAGCATCCCGACGAAAAATACTATATTTTCGGCAAGGGAGGAGGCGCCGCGATGGCGAAGGAACTCGGGATAGAACTTCTGGGACAGATTCCCCTGGTCCAGGGCATTCGCGAAGGGGGAGACTCCGGAGAGCCGGCGGCGCTGGGCTCGAGGCCCGATTCGACGGCTTTCGTCCGCCTGGCGGAAGCGCTCGCAGAAAAATTGAACTGAATGGAAGTACGGGCAAAAAAAGCGCTCGGCCAGCATTTCCTGACCGACCAGAATACGGCGAGAGCGATAGTGGATGCGCTGGAAGGCGGACATCCCGCCTGTGACGTTCTGGAGATAGGCCCCGGAATGGGAGTCCTGACCCGGTACCTGCTTTCCAGGCAGGACCTCAACCTCAAGATGGTTGAAGTGGACACGGAGAGCGTGGAATATCTCCTGACCCATTTCCCCGGAATGCAGGGAAGGCTCATAGAAGCCGACTACCTCAGACTGGACGTCGGCAAACTGTTCAAAGGCAGCTACAAAGTAATAGGAAACTTCCCGTACAACATTTCTTCGCAGATTTTCTTCAAGATTCTGGACGACAGGGACAGGATTCCGGAAGTTGTCTGTATGATTCAGAAAGAAGTGGCCGACAGAATTGCAGAACCTCCGGGAAGCAAGACCTACGGCATTCTGTCCGTCTTTCTTCAAGCCTGGTATGACACCGAATTCATTCTCAGCGTAGGTCCCGGCGCATTCGCTCCGCCCCCAAAGGTCAAATCCGCCGTAATCAGGCTGAGACGGAATTCACGCACGGAACTCGGCTGCGACGAAAAACTCTTCAGGCAGGTTGTCAAGATGGCGTTCAACCAGCGCAGGAAAACCCTGCGCAACGCGCTCAAACCGCTGATAAACGAAAAAGGGCTCGCCTGCGGCCTGCTTGCGAACCCTGTATTCGACCTCCGGGCGGAAAAATTGTCCGTCGAGGATTTCATAGAACTCACTCTTCTCTTTTCCAGATAGCCCCCGCAATGGAGAGGAGCACCAGCAGGGTCAGCGCTATGGAACTCCCCCTGGAGACCTTCTCCCCCTGTCTGAAAGACCGTGGTTCGAAACTCATTATCAGCATATGGTGTCCTGCGGGCAGGTCCACGCTTCTGAACACTTCATCATACAGGGCGATGGGCAGTTCCTCCCCCGTATCCAGTCTGGCTACCCAGCCCGCGGGGTAGTAAACTTCGCTGAACACCGCCTTTCCTCCGTTCTCGGAGTCATAATCGTATATCAGCTGGTTCGGAGCATACTCGTTCAACTCTATCGTCCCCTCTCCCTTTTCAAACCACACGGGGCCGCGGGCGTAGGGATTGACCAGCGGGGGCAGGTTTCCTGACAGTATGATATACCGGCAGTTCAGCTTGGAAAGACAGGGAAGTTCCGGCAGTGAATCCTGCGCCTGATGCAGGGTCGAACACTTGCCTATCTGCTTCTGGAGGATTGAAATCTCCCCTGCCAGATGGTTGTCAATATACTCCTGATATATCTGCAGCTTGGCGGGAGAATATCCTCCTATGTTCTTGTGCCAGTACGAAGGATGCGAGTCATTGAAAACGTTGACGCTCAGGTCAAGAACCCTGTAGGAAGGGTCTTTGTCTTCCAGTATCTTCTCGTCCGCCGGCCGTTTTTCGAACTGGGCCTTGAATCTGGCGGGGGATATGAAATCCTCCGAATCAAGGTACCTTCTTCCCACGGAGAAGAGGTCGGCTATTACAAGCGCGCAAATCACCGCGGCGGCGGCGACCGAACCTCCCGACGGGTTGTTTTCCTTACGTCGCATCCCCCACAGCAACGCTGCGAAGGCCAGGGCCACGAAGATGATTGAGCGGAAAGTGTCGGCCCACATCAGGCTCTGCCTGTCTGCCGAAAGGGCATCTACAAGAATGTCAGGCTGGCCGGAGTCCGCATCTGAAACGAAGGTTCCGGACAGAGACTGCAACAGAGCCAGTACCAGACAAATCCCCGCAGTGATTCCGGCCGATTTCAAAAGAGCCTTCTTCCTGGACGCATAGTCCCGGCCGGAGTCAAGAGCCTTGTCAAGGGCAATGAAGCCCAGTACGGGCAGGGTGAATTGCAGCACGGTAAGGGCCATTGAAACTGTCCTGAATTTGTTGTACAGCGGGACATAGTCATAAAACAGCCTGGTGAACCAGAGGAAATGATTGCCCAGAGACAGGAGAACGGCCGTAAAGGTAGCCGCTATCACCCACCATTTCTCCTTTCCCCTGACCAGGAAAAGACCCAGTATGAACAGGAATATGGTGACGGCTCCCATATACATCGGTCCGGCCGTGAAGGGCTGGGGTCCCCAATACAGGGGCAGAGCCTTTCTAATCTGTTCCACATTGGCCTGTCCGTGCTCAGCGAGCAGCCTGACTGTCCGGGAATCCTTTCCCAACTCACCGGCTGAAGAGCCTCCGTTGTAGTTGGGTATCAGCAGATTGGGCAATTCTTCCCAACCATAGGACCAGGATGTTGCGTAATCAAGGTCCAGACCCTTCCTTCCCCCTTCCTCCGCAGATTTGGAGGTTCCCCCTCTCATTGAATATTCCGTGTATTCCCAGGTAGGGATGAGTTTGTTGGCATTGGTTCCTATTCCCGCCAGACCGAGGACCAGAAGCAGTCCCGACGCCTCGGCGAACCTGACGAGAGCCCTCTTCCTGTCCTCCTGACGCAGGGCCCATACAAACTCGAATATGACGTAGAGGAATATCATTATGGCCAGATAATACGTTATCTGGGGATGGTTGGCCTTCACCTGGAAACTCAGGGCAAGACCGAAAAGAGCGGAACCGAGGACGGTCAGGGGCAGCCTGCGCTTGCCGGACCCCGTTCTTCTGTATGTGAATACCACGGCAGCCAGCACCCAGGGAAGGAATGCGAGAGCCTGCATCTTGGTGTTGTGGCCTACCTGTATTATCTGCAGATTGTACGAGCAGAACGTCACGGCCACGGCGCCGCCCACTGCCACCAGGGGAGAAACACCGAAAGACAGGAGCAGCAGAAAGGCGCCGACCAGGGATATGAAAAAGTAGGTGGCCGGCCGTTTTCCCGTCAGAAGAAGATTGTACAGATGCCTTGTCCAGTCACCCCGCACCGGAGGCTGGATGGTGACGTTGGGCATTCCTCCGAACATCGAACCCGTCCAGAAAGTCTGGTCCGAGGGATGGGAACTGTTCCACTGAGCCGTCTCGTGAACCATTCCCTGCCATCCGGAAATGTCGCTCTGGTTGACAATCTTGCCGCCCAGCACCTGAGGCACGTAGGCATAGGAAAGGAGCAGGAAGAAGACAGCCGCTCCAAAGTATGTCAATATTTTCCTTTTCATAATATCTCAGTCAGTCTTTTGGTAAGATTCCTGCGTTCGTACTGCTGTATGTCGGAAGTCAGCCTTTCCCTCTTTCCGGAAAGGAAATTCTCCCATTCCCTTTCTATGAAACGCCTTATTCCCTCGCGGTCGTCCCATTCCAGCATTTCCCCCGCCCGGCAATCCTTCAGAATCCAGGCGGCGGCTCCGTTCTTCTGGCCTATGCCGAGGACAGGCCTTCTTGCGGCCAGGTACTCGAATATCTTTCCCGGCAGGACCTTTCCGTATTCAGGTTCCTGGCGCAGGGGCAGAATGAGGACTCCCGCGCTCCGCTGCTGCCTGACGGTCTCCGTGTGGGACAGGTATCCCGGATTTTCGAGATTGTCCCCCATCCTACGGTCATAGACGGCATCCAGAATCTGACGGTCCGTCTTTCCTATGAGTCGTATCCTGAGTTTCTCCCTGAATTCGGGGTCCTTCATACACTTGCGGGCAAGCTCGTCCCAGAGGAAGAGAGGGTTTCCGTCCGATGCGAACAGTCCGGTATGAACCACGGTGAAGAACCTGTTTTCAGATGTATCCCTCGTATCGGGGAAGTCGCAGGCGTCGTAACCGTTCGTAACCAGATGCACCGGGGTGTCCGTCTTTTTCCGGAAATCGTCCTGTACCGGAGGGGACACACTGACAATGGCGTCGGCCTCGTCAAGAACGCTCTGTTCAAGACAGCGGTGCTTCCGCTCCGAACGTTTGCTCAGGGTCAGGTGCTTGAAATAGAAGATTTCTGTCCAGGGGTCACGGAAATCGGCAATCCAGCGTATTCCGGTCTGCCTGTGCAGTTCCCTTCCTATCAGATGCATCGAATGCGGAGGTCCTGTCGTGACTATCGTGTCAACGGGATGTTCTTCCAGGTATTTCCTCAGATATCTGACGGAAGGTTTCACCCAACCCACCCTGGGGTCCGGTACAAAGCAGTTTCCCCTTATCCATCCCGCCAGCCTCTTTTTCCATCCGCCTTTGATTGAGTTGACGGGATTTACCTCCGTCCCGCCCCGGAAAAGTTTTCTGTACAGGCTGTACGGCTCCCATATTCTTGTCTTGAGCACCTCCACGCAGGAAGGAATCTCTTTCAGGAGACTCTCGTCCACCGCCAGCCTTTCCGGATTTTCAGGAGTGTATATTACAGGCTGCCAGCCCATCTGGGGCAGATACTTGGCAAATTTCACCCATCTCTGGACTCCGGAGCCCCCGGTAGGAGGCCAGTAATACGTTATTATCAGAACTCTCTTTGTCATCCTATGCCCAATTCCTCTTTCATTTTCCTGAGCAGGTCGAAAGCCTGCAAGGGCGTCATATTGTTGATGTCGGCCGCTTCCAGACGCTCCCTGATGGAAGACAGGGTGGGGTCGTCCAGCTGGAAGAAGGACAGTTGCATACCTTCGTCGTCCGCACGGGGGGACGCGCCGCTTTCCAGTTTCCTGAGGTTTCGCTCCGCGGATTCTATGACTTCCTTCGGCATTCCGGCAAGACGGGCCACGTGTATTCCGAAACTGTGCGCAGAACCGCCGGGAGCAAGCTTGCGCAGGAATATCACTTCCTTTCCCACTTCCTTGACGCTGACGTGGAAGTTCTTTACCCCCTTGTACTTGCTTTCAAGGTCGTTCAGCTCGTGGTAGTGGGTGGCGAACAGGGTCTTGGCTCCCTTCCCGAAATCGTGTATATACTCAACCAGGGCCCTGGCTATGGACATTCCGTCATAAGTCGAGGTTCCCCTGCCTATTTCGTCCATAAGAACCAGGGAACGGGAGGAAAGGTTGTGCATTATCATCGCCGTTTCCAGCATTTCGACCATAAAGGTTGACTCTCCCCTTGATATGTTGTCAGTTGCTCCGACCCTGGTGAAAATCTTGTCGAAATATCCGAATCTTGCGCTGGAGGCGGGTACGAACGAACCTGTCTGGGCCATCAGCACAATCAGGGCCGTCTGCCTGAGCAGCGCGGATTTTCCCGCCATGTTGGGGCCTGTCAGAATCATTATCCGGTCCGAGCCGCTGTCCAGGTGCAAGTCGTTGGGGACGTACTCGTTTCCGGGTTCCATCAGCGTCTCTATCACAGGATGCCTTCCGTCCTTGATGTCGAGAACCCGGCCGGAGTCGACTTCCGGTCTGCAGTAACCCCTGTCCAATGCCTGTCGGGCAAAGCCCTGGAGGACGTCGAGTTCCGACACGGTGGCGCAGTCCGCCTGAATGTTCCTTATGTTCTTCTGTATCTCCGAAACGAGACCGGAATATATCTGAGACTCCAGGACGTAAATCTTTTCCTCTGCGCTCAGGATTTTCTCCTCATACCGCTTCAACTCCTCGGTGACGTACCTTTCCGCATTGACCAGGGTCTGCTTCCGTATCCAATCCAGAGGAACCTGGTCCCTGTACATATTCCTGACTTCGATGTAGTAGCCGAAGACATTGTTGTACCCTATTTTCAGGGAATTGATTCCGGTGCGCGCGCTTTCCCTCTGCTGCATTTCCTGGAGATAGTCCTTCCCTCCGCGGGAAATTTCCCGGAGTTCATCCAGTTCTCCGTTCACTCCCGGAGCTATCACGTCACCCTTGCCCAGCTGGGAGGCGGGCGATTCGCACAGGGTGAGTTCTATCTTCTGGCGCAGAGCCTCGCAGTCGTGCATCCCTGAAACAAGGTTGGAAAGAGCCTCGACGTTGCCTGAGACGCACAATTCCCGGATGGGTTTCAGACGGGAAAGGCTTCTTCCCAACTGAAGGACCTCCCTAGGAAGAATCTTTCCGGTTGCGGCGCGGCCCATTATCCTTTCAAGGTCCCCGACTTCGGAAATCAGGGCCCTCAGTTCGTCAAGGGCGGTGTCGGAATCGTGGAAGAACTGCACTATGTCATATCTCCTGTTCAACTCGCCTGTGTCCATAACGGGCATAGAGAGCCACTGGCGCAGGAGTCTCGCCCCCATAGGGCTGCAACAGCGGTCTATCACGCTCACGAGGCTCACCCCGTCCCTTCCGGACGCGCTCTCGAATATTTCAAGATTGCGGAAGGTGAAACGGTCCATCCAGACGAACTTGTTCTCATCTATCCTGCTTATGGAACAGATGTTCTTTAACCCTATATGCTGGGTCTGTTCGAGATAAACTATCAGAGAGCCCGCCGCGCATATCCCCAGAGGGAACTTCTCCACGGCAAAGCCTTTCAGGGACTTGGTCGAAAACTGCTTGCAGAGCCTTTCATAGCAGGAATCATAGACAAAGGCCCACTCGTCCAGGAAGCTGGTGTAGTAATCCGGAAATTTCTCTCGTATCATCCTCGACACTTCACGCGGGACCACAAGTTCCTTCGGCGAGAAGGAGGACAGCAGGGAAACTATGTATTCCATAGAGCCCTGCGCCACCTGGAAAGTGCCCGTGCTCACGTCAAGGAAGGCCGCCCCCACCTCCTTGTTGTCGAAGCAGAGTCCGGCAAGGAAATTATGCTCCTTCTGTTCGAGCATCCCGTCCCCGAAGGCCACTCCGGGAGTAAGAATCTCCGTCACCCCGCGCTTCACAAGTTTGGTCTTTGCCAGGGCGGGGTCTTCCAACTGGTCGCATATTGCCACCTTGTAGCCGGCGCGTACGAGTTTCTGGAGATACTGCTCTATGGCGTGGTGGGGGAATCCCGCCATTGCCGTGGCCTCCTTGTCACCGTTGCTGCGTTTTGTCAGCACCAGGCCGAGAACCTTGCTGGCGAGAAGGGCGTCGTCGCTGTAGGTCTCATAAAAGTCTCCGACCCTGTAAAGCAGCACGGCTTCAGGATTCTGCGCCTTGATACTGAAGTACTGCTTCAGCAACGGAGTATCTTCTTTCGTCTTTGCCATAACGTTCCGGCTCAGTCTAAACGAACAGATTGGTAAGGAAGATGATGATTATTCCGAACGGCAGCACGTATCTTATCCATAAATACAGGGGCTTGAAAATCAGTTTGGCGAATTTCTTCTCTCCGTTGTTGGTGATTTCCATATAGACCTCCTCCTTCTTCATCTTCCAGCCGACTATCATGCAGAAAAGCAGCGAACCTATGAACATCAGGAAATTGGAAGTTGTGAAGTCCGCAAGGTCAAACAGCGTCAGTCCCCACAATGTGAAGCCCTTCAGGACTCCGAAGGACATCGAGCAGGGTATTCCTATGAGAAAACCTATGAGGAACACCGTCAGAATGGCTTTCTTCTTACTGTACAATCTGTCGTACCTGAGGTATTCGTAAATGACTTCGAACATCGATATTTCGGAGGTCAGCGCGGCCATAAGGACAGCCAGGAAGAAAAGCAGGGGTACCAGATAGCCCACTGTGGGGGACACGGTGCCCATCGATGAGAAAATGTACGGCAGGGTCTCGTATACGAGTCCGGGACCGGAGGAAGGTCCGATTCCGGCGGAAAACACCGCAGGCATAATGGCAAGTCCGGCCAGAATGGCGAACGCCGTGTCGAAGACAACTGTCAGCACGCCCGAGCCGATGATGCTCTCCGACTTCTTCATAAACGTGGAATAAACCAGGATGGTCCCCATTCCCAGCGAAAGGGAGAAGAAGGACTGCCCCAGAGCGTCGCAGATTACGTCTGCGTCAATCTTGCTGAAATCAGGCTTCAGAATATAGGAAAGGCCGGCTTCGGCTCCCGGCAGACTCATAGAGAATACGACTATCAGCACCATCAGCACAAAAAGTACCGGCATTATGATTTTGTTGAATTTCTCTATTCCCTTCTTGACCCCGAGGGAAACCACGACGGCTGTCGTAGTCAGGAATACGAAGTGAGTCAGGATGGGCCTCCAGACGGAAGAGGAATAGTCATTGAAAACGCGTACGGACTCTGTTTCCGACATAGAGTTGAAGTCTCCCGCAATGGCCTTGACCAGATATTCGAGAGACCAGCCGCCCACAATGCTGTAGAAAGACAGGATGAGAACAGGAGACAGGATACACAGCACTCCCAGGAAATTCAATTTGCCTTCCGGGAATTTCGACTTCACTATCCCCATTATTCCCGTGCCGCTGTGGCGTCCCAGTATGGCTTCCGAAAAGAAGCAGGGAAGAGCCAGAAAAACAGAACATATCAAGTACACGATGACGAAGGCTCCACCTCCGTTTTCCCCCACCATATAGGGAAACCGCCAAATGTTTCCAAGGCCTATCGCCGAACCTGCCATAGCGGCAATCACGGCGAATCTGTTGCTGAATTGCTCTTTTTTTCCTTTCATCTTATTCTCTTGTACACCTCAAATTCGAAACTGTACCCCGTCTCGGGGTCGCGGATAGTTTCAGACACGGATATTCTCTCCCAGACGTCCTCCCTGATTTCAGGGAAGAAAACGTCCGCCTCCCGAATCTCTGCGTGAACCCTGGTTATGTACAGGGTGTCCATCAGGTCGAGAGCCGCCCGGTAGACCGACGCCCCTCCTATCACGAAGCACTTGGCCGCTCCTTCCGCCGCCCGGAACGCCTCGTCGAAGGAATACACGCATTCCGCCCCGGGGATAGGGTCGCCGCCGAGGTTGAGAACTATGTTCTTCCTTCCCGGAAGAGGACGGACGGGAAGGGAAAAATACGTTGTCCTTCCCATTATCACGGGATATCCGTGAGTGGTTTTCTTGAAATATCTGAGATCTTCGGACAAATGCCAGGGGAGTTTTCCCCCCACACCTATCTCATAATTGTCTCCTACTGCAACTATCAGACACTTTTCCATACTCTATACTGCTACGGGGGCTTTTATCGCCGGCCAGGGGTCATAGCCCTCAAGGGTGAAATCCTCGTACTTGAAATCGAAGATGCTCTTGACTTCAGGGTTGATTTTCATTCTGGGGAGAGGACGCGGCTCCCTCGAGAGCTGCTCCCTTACCTGCTCGAAATGATTCCGATAGATGTGAGTGTCCCCGGTGGTGTGCACGAACTCCCCCGGCTTCAGACCGCAGACCTGCGCAATCATCATTGTGAGCAGCGCATATGACGCTATGTTGAAAGGTACTCCCAGGAACGTGTCCGCGCTGCGCTGGTACAGCTGGCAGCTCAGGCGGCCGTCAACCACATAGAACTGGAAAAAACAGTGGCAGGGGGGAAGCGCCATATTGTCCACGTCAGAAGGATTCCAGGCACAGACTATCATCCTGCGTGAATCGGGATTGTTCCTTATGGTCTCTATGACCTGGGAAAGCTGGTCTATGCTGCGGCCGTCCGGAGCCTGCCAGCTGCGCCACTGCTTGCCGTAAACGGGACCCAAATCCCCGTTCGCGTCGGCCCATTCGTCCCAGATGCTCACCCCGTGTTCTTTCAGGTAGGAAATGTTGGTGTCTCCCTTTATGAACCACAGAAGTTCGTAGATGATGGACTTGAGGTGCACCTTCTTTGTCGTCAGCAAGGGAAATCCTTCGCTGAGGTCGAAGCGCATCTGATGGCCGAAAATGCTCTTGGTTCCGATTCCGGTGCGGTCTTCCTTGAACGCCCCGCGGTCCATAATCTCCTGTAGAAGTTCCAGATACTGTTTCATATCTCAATTCAATGCGTTTGTCAGATAATAGTCCACCTCCACCCCGGGAGCGTCCTTCAGGATGACTTTTTTCCCTTCGTCAAGAAGGTAGAGCGAAGGTATCGCCCTCACGTTGTACAACACGTCCGAGCGGATGACGCCGTGAGGGTCGAATCCCGAATGCCAGCTTGGAGGATAATTCACCGCATATCTGCGCCAGGCCGCCAGGTCCCCGTCTATGTAAACGTTCACCACGGCCAGGGAGCCGTCAAGAATCGCCCCGGATATCACGTCGTTGGCGGAAAGCGCGTCCATAATGTCCTTGCAGGCGGTGCAGTCGGGATTGCTGAAAAGCAGGAGGGTGTATCTTGCCCTTATTCCGTACAGAGTCAGCCTTTGGCCGCCGAGGGTCTCGAACTCGAAGTCCGCGGCGCCGGTGTTCACCCTGTTCAGGGAGCACATCCTTTCGTCATAGGCGTAGGCCTGGCGAAGGGAATCCGGAGTGTATTCGGACAGGGCGAGTCCGTGCACGAAGGGAAGGTACAGTTCTTCGTTGCGATACGGGGAGGAGGGGTCATAGAGATATCTTGTGACCACTGCCGTCATAGCGGTGTCTTTCTCATATCTGTCGAACCATTCCCTCATCTTTTCCCCGGCCTTGTCATAAGGAACTCCCTGCAGCGATGAGAGGAATCCGACAAAAAGCCGCTCCCTGCTTTCGGATGACCCGGAAGGCGCTCTCCCGGCCTCTTTCCTTTTTCCGGAACAGGCTGTCAGAACCAGCAACAGACACAATATGCTACAAATCCTTCTCATCCATCAACGCTTCTGAAATGTTGATTACGAAGTCTCCCATCTTCTCCAGTTCTCCCACCACGTCCATATAGTACACTCCCGTTTCATAGTCATATTCGGGATTTTCTATCCCGGTAAGGTGCTCGTCCCGCAACTTGTCCCTGAAATTGTTGATGCGGCCTTCCGCGAGGAAAGCGTTCTCTATCCCGGTTATTTCGTGGACGGGAATCGACAGATTGGCCGTCATCGCCTCGTAGGAAGCGTCCAGAAGGTCTATCATCGCCCCCACCTTGGACTTCATCTCGGAATTGAACTTCCGGTGGTGGTCATAACAGCGCTGAAGCATTCTTCCAATGGCCTCCCCGCTGTCTCCCAGGCTCTCCATCTCCCCTATGATTCTGTAACTTCCCTTTATTCTGGCCAGCGCGGACGCCGAAACCTCCATCCTGGTCACTTCTCCAAGATAACTCGCAATCTCGAATTCTATCCTGTCCGTGATTTCCTCGTACTTGTTGAGTTTTTCCCTGCATCGGGCGAAGGTTTCCTCATCGTCCGCAAGGACCGCCTCACGTATATGCTCCAATCCCTTCCTGCAGATTCCCGCAAAGTATATGATTTGCTGCTGGGACTCCTTGAGAGAAAGTTCCGCCGTGTTCAGCGGGCCTCCCTGGATGAATTGCAGACGGAACACTTCCTTGCTGTCCGGAGGGACGGGCACCATCCAGGTCACCACTTTCTCTATGACGGGGATGAACCAGACAAGGACGAGGGTGGTTATGACGTTGAAGAAGGTGTGCAGGGTGGCCACCACGAAGGGAAGACTCTCCACCAACCTGGCCCGTTCGGCCTCAGAGGCGTCGGCGAAGGAAACCTCCACGGGATTGGGAAACCCGAACAGAGCTTCCACCACCGTGCCGATGAGCCTGAGGAAAGGGTGGAAAAAAATTCCGGCCCACAGCACTCCGAAAAGATTGAAGAGCATATGGGCGCGGGCTGTTCTCTTGGCGGACGCATTTGCCACCGAGGCGGCTATGTTGGAAGTGATTGTAGTTCCTATGTTCTCTCCCAGCACCATTGCCGCGGCTATGTGGAACGGGATGTATCCGTTGGCCACAAGTACCATAGTGAGAGCCATCGTGGCGGCGGAACTCTGAAGCATCAGGGTCATGGCGGCGCCGATGGCCATAAAGAGGACTACCGACCACACTCCGGCGCCTGTCAGCCCGGAAAGGAAAACGCGGACAGTTTCATTGTCCAGAAGGACGGTGGAAGTCTCCCTGAGGGTTGTGAGCCCGAGGAAAAGAAGCGCGAAGCCCATCAGGAACTCTCCGAAGTTGCCCAGATTCCTTTTCTTGACGGAAAGACAGAGAAAGGCGAAGAACATCAGCGGAACCGCGATTGTACCCAGGCTGAAACTGGAACCGCCGAATGAAAAGGCGAATATCCACGCCGTGACGGTTGTGCCTATGTTCGCGCCCATAATCACGCCGATGGCGTTCAGAAGACTGAGAAGCCCGGCGTTGACAAAGCTGACGAGCATCAGCGTGGTGGCTGTCGATGACTGGACCAGAGCCGTTACGAGGATTCCGGAAAAAATACATTTCAGCGTACTGGAAGTCATTCTGGACATAAAGGCACGCAACTTTGCCCCCGCCATTTTCTGAAGACCGCCGCTCATAAGGGACATTCCGTAGAGGAACATCCCCAGAGAGCCCAACAGGGTCAGAATTCTCAACAACAGACTCATAGCAAGCAAAGTTAAATAATTTTGTGCTATTTTTGCGTAATATGACAGGTTTGAAAGCAAAATTTCTGCTGATTCAGGCGCTTATTCTAAGCGTCTGCCTTCCGGCCTACTCCCAGTTCTTCTCATACGGCACGGACCCTGCAGGCCTGAAGTGGCTGGAAAGAAGCACGGCTCACTACAGAATCATCTATCCGGACTATGCCGATTCCCTTGCTCTGGAATATGCTCGCAACCTGGAAAAATCCTGGTCTGCAGTGGGGCTGAGTGCCGGTTTCTCCCCCACCGGAACAATGAAAGGAAAACTGCCCGTCATACTGCATACCCAGAGCGCGGAATCCAACGGAAGCGTGGCCTGGGCCCCGTCGAGAATCGAATTTTACACTACACCCGACTGTTTCAGCCCGTTGAGCGTCCCCTGGATACAGCATCTCGTAATTCACGAATCCCGTCACGCGACCCAGATGCAGTTTGCCTATGACCGCAAATTCAAGGCGGGAAGGATTCTGTTCGGCGAACTTTTCCCTTCGGTTATGGTTGCGCTGTATCCTGAAACCGCCTTTATGGAAGGCGATGCCGTTGCCGCCGAAACCGCTCTGACAACGTCAGGAAGGGGAAGAACGGCTTTTTTCCTGAACTATTACAGAGTATGTTTCAGTCAGGGGGACTTCCGCAACTACTGGCGCTGGCGTTACGGTTCAAACAAACTCTACACCCCCGACCTCTACCGCGCCGGCTATCTCAAAACGGCCGGAATCCGTGCCCTGTACAATGTTCCTGACCTGACGGAACGCTATTACAGGAGGGTTATTGAAAAGCCCTGGTTCCCTGTGGACAATTTCAACAAAACACTGAAGGAAACCACGGGAAGGGATTTCAGAACGGCCTGGGCTGAAGTCTGCGACAGTCTTGCGGCTCAGTGGAAGGCCGATTCGCTGGAAAGGGCGCCGTTCAACGAAATGCGTCCGGTTACCTCCAATCACCGCAGATACACGGAATATACTGGAACAACAAGTATGGGAGGCTGTTTTTACGCCGTCAGAAGCGGTCTGGACAGGACAAGCGAACTGATAAGCATCGACGAAGGCGGCAGGACCAGGAGGCTCCACTCCATAGGCGGAAAGATAATGGGGCTTAAAGCCGACAGAAAAAGGGAAAGGTTAGTATGGACCGAGACGGTGTCCGACGCCAGGTGGGAGATGCGTTCATACTCCGTAGTCAGGTTCTACACCCCGGAAGGGAAGGTAAAAAGCCTTACAAGGAAGAGCAGATACTGGAACGTCTGCATCGACCAATTATACAATAAATATGCAGTTATAGAATATCCTGCCTCCGGCGGCTGTGCAGTGGTGATTTTGGACCCTGAAAGCGGTAAAGAGATTGAACGCGTGAAAGCCCCTGGAAACATAGAGCTGACAGACATCGCCTTTGGTGGTGAAAGACTCTTTGTTTCCGGCATAGACAGCACTGGAAGCTGTATTTGGGAGCTGCACGACGGCTTTGAGAAAATCTTCGGCGGCATACCTTCCACCATCAGCAGTCTTCAAAGCGGCAGATTGAATAATATTCACTTTACTTGCGACGCTTCCGGTGTTTCCGAGATTTATTCCCTTGATTTCAACAGTAAAATTTGTTTTAAACTGACAAATACCCCGTTTGGCTGCGATAATTCGTATGTTTTCGGAGACAGTTTGTATTTATCAACACTCAATCCGGGTGGAAAAAACATTTTTGTTACAAACTTCGGAAATTATGTTGATAACTACATTCTTGATAGCGTAAAAACCTCATTTATAGCGAATTCCATAGCGAACCAGGAGAAAGGGAACTTTGCCTGTGAAAAATCCTCTCCGCAGAGCGAACCCGGGCAGGCGCACAGGTACTCCAAGATGAAGCACCTTATTCGTTTTCATTCCTGGGCGCCGGTTTTCGTGAACTACAACTCCATCGAAAGCATCAGTTTTTCCAGTCTCTGGTCCGACGTCGGACTGGGAGCGTCCCTCTTTTTCCAGAACGACCTCGGTTCCGCCTCCGGATTCATAGGCTACCACGCCACTCCCGGAAAAGACAAATGGCAGCATTCCGGACATCTCAAATTCAACTACAGCGGATGGTACCCCGTCTTCGAACTTGAAGCGAGCGTAAACGAGCGCTCTTCCCTCCATTACTCTCTGACAAGGGAGGAAACCGAGGAAGGGATGAACGTGTACAAAATAAGCGCGGCAAACTGCCCCAAACCTCTTCTCTACGGTTCAATCACGGCCTATATACCCTGGAAATACAATTCCGGAGGCATTTCCAGAGGATTCATCCCGCAAATCAGCTATACAGTCACCAATGACCTGTTCTCAGGCATTGACGGAAGTCCTGAAACATTGATGCAGAGAATGACGTTGTCGGCAAGGGGATATATAATGAGAAACGTACCTTCCTCCTGCATCTATCCCCGTCTGGGACTGGGATTCGAGGCGGGAGCATCTTTCCGTCCGGGAATGACGGACGTGTTCAAGGGCAACAGCTACGTGTTCTGCTATGCCTATCTTCCCGGAATAATCCGCACCCACGGCATCAAGCTCACGGCGATGGCGGAGAACCACTTCGGTGGAGGAATGTTCTCCGAAAGCTATCTGAACGTACTTCCAAGAGGATTTTCAGACACCTCCGTTCTTTCCGAACTGGCAAAATACGACACCAGGACCAAATTCAGTTTCGACTATGCACTTCCGCTGGGCAACGTGGACTGGTCCTTCCTCTGCCCCGTCGCCTACATACGCAATTTTGAACTCTTCCTGCACGGAGACTGCGCCGCAATGTTCTCCGCGAGCGGGGAAAGAAGGACCCTGTTCAGCACCGGAGCCGACTTCAACGTTGTCCTGGGCAATCTTCTGTGGATACCTTACACTACCAGAATCGGTGTTACCTATGACTGGACAGGAAGTTCCCACTACGTGGGGATGACATTCGGAATAAGTCTCTGACCCAATATCATACTGAAGTGAAAAGCAAACTGAAAATACGATGCAACAGCTGCGGTGAAGCCTTCGAAATGGACATACGGACATATATCGACGTCGAAGCGGACCCTGCGGCCAAGGAATCTCTGATTTCCGGGGAATTCTTCCTGAAGGAATGTCCGCACTGCGGAAAAAGACAACTGGTAGAGTACCCTATGATATATGTGGACAGAAGAGAGAAACTGCTGATTTGCCTCTCGGATACTTCGCTCAAGGCGGACGATATGGCGGGATTCACCGGACGGCTGGTGTCTGACGCCGGGTCCCTGATAGAAAAAGTCAAAATTTTCGATTCCGGACTGGATGACATTGCCGTGGAAATGTGCAAGTTCATCACTCTCCAGGAGATGGGCAGGCAGGTGGAACTCAAGTTCTTCAGGACGGAAGGGGCGGAGGGCGACCTTGTCTTCACCTTCCCCGAGAACGGTCAGATGCAGCTGCTGTCCGTAGGTCTCAACGTTTACGAAGACTGCCGGAAGATTCTTGGCAGGAATCCGGCCGTGGAAGAATCCGCCACGGGGCTTGTGCGGATAGACAGGGACTGGCTCGCCTCCTTCCTCGCGTGACTACACGTTGAACAGGAAGTGCATTATGTCACCGTCCCTGACAACATATTCCTTTCCTTCGACTCCCATCTTTCCGGCGGCTCTGACTGCCGCCTCGGTCTTGTACTGCACAAAGTCCTCGTATTTGATGACTTCTGCCCGGATGAAACCTTTTTCGAAGTCGGTATGAATCACTCCCGCGGCCTTGGGCGCCTTGTCCCCGACCCGAATGGTCCAGGCCCTGCATTCATCGGCTCCTGCCGTGAAGAAAGTCTGAAGCCCAAGAAGATGGTATGCGCCCTGGATGAGACGGACCACCCCGGACTCTTTCAGGCCCATTTCCTCCAGGAACATCTGCCTGTCAGCGTAATCCTCAATCTCCGCTATTTCCGCCTCTGTCTTGGCCGCAATCACCAGAATTCCGGCATTCTCCCCTTCGACTGCCTTGCGGACCGCCTCCACATAGGCGTTTCCTTCCGCTGCGGACGCGTCGTCAACATTGCAGACATACATCACGGGCTTGTTGGTCAGTAGGAACAGTTCCCTGGCTATGGACGCCTCCTCGTCGTTTACGAATGCAACGCTCCGGCAGGGCTTCCCCTGAACCAGAGCATCGTGATAACGGTGAAGAAGGTCTGCGAGTTTCCTGGCCTCCTTGTCTCCCGCCTTTCCCGCCTTGTCCGCCTTGGCAAGCCTGGCGTCCACGGTTTCCAAATCCTTTATCTGCAACTCGGTTTCCACAACCTCCTTGTCCCTTACGGGGTCGACGCTTCCGTCCACGTGCACCACATTGCCGTCATCGAAGCAACGGAGTACGTGAAGAATGGCGTCACATTCCCTTATGTTGGCAAGGAACTGGTTTCCCAGGCCTTCGCCCCTGCTGGCTCCCTTCACAAGACCCGCAATGTCAACTATGTCCACTGTGGCGGGGATTGTCCTCTGAGGCTTGCAGATGTCTGCCAGAACGTTCAGCCGGCTGTCCGGAACGTTGGTCGAACCCAGGTTGGGCTCTATGGTGCAGAAAGGGAAATTGGCGCTTTGGGCCTTTCCTGAACTGATACAGTTGAACAGGGTGGACTTTCCTACGTTGGGAAGACCCACAATACCGCATTTCAGTGACATATCAACGATTGTTTTGCATTGTTACGACTACGCAAATTTAAGGAAATTTACTCAGCATCACAAGAATGGGATAATGGTCGCTGACCCCGGCGGTGTACTTGGGTCCCTGTGAGGTACGACGCGGTTTAAGCCCTCCGTGCACGGTGTCCGGAACAGAGAGCGCAGGGTCCGCCAGGACCTCCATACGGGCCTCTGTACCCACGCTGACAAAGCATCTGTCTATCAGTTCCCACTGTCCGTTGAAACGTATGCTTCCACAGGGTATGTTCCTTTCCCCAAGCGATTCTGACAGAACCCGGGACAAATCCTCCATACCCCGGCAAACCCAGCCCGGGCCTTCGTTGAAATCCCCTATGCTCACTATTGTGCCTCCGAAAGAGGACAGAGAGTCGCACAGGGCCTGCATCCTGCATTTGGCATACTGCCGGGGAAGGGTTTTCCCTCCGATTCTGGAAGGGTGATGGTTCACCAGGACATCCAGTCTGTCCCCGCTCTCAGTAAGGAAACTTGCAAGCAGGATGTCCCTTGTGGCAAGGACAGTCCCCGCGGAGTCAAGGACGTGGCAGGGCTTGGAGGAAATCAGCGTAAGTCTTTCTTTGCGATAAATCAGCGCGCAATCCATTCCACGGTGGTCCTCAGAATCGTAGTGGACTGGGGCGTAATCCGTTTTGCAAAGAAGAGTGGAACGCAGCAGCTGCCTCACCACAAAGGAATTTTCAACCTCTGCCATTCCCACAAAGTCCGGAAGGGCGCCGTAAAGGTCCTCCACCCTGAACAGTTCCTTGGAAACTGCGTCGCATTTGGCATAGAACCGGCCCTTTGCGCTTGCGCCCTCCCTGTAGTCGTAAAAGTTCTCCAGATTCCAGAACATACCCATCAAGGATACAATTGTCAACAATGTTTTCATAGCGCCAATCTGGCTGTTTTTTCCGGAAGAGGCTTTAAAAAAGAGATAAATCTGCGGCGAAGTTTTTTTGAAGGCATAAAAAAAGGACGGTCAGTGACGACCGTCCATCTTTTCAGAGCATCTGTCTGCTAATAGAATCTTTCCCTGTTGTCGACAACCTCATAGTGGTCGGCCAGAACGGGCTGGATGTAGTTTGACAGCATCTGGGCCTTGCGGCTCTCCTGCTCCTTGAGGTCTTCCTCGGTGAAGAAGCTTCCGCTTTCCAGAGAGTTGACTTTGACGTAGAGGATGCCTGACTGTCCCTTTACAGGACCTACGACCTTACCCTGGGGTGCCGTATAGACAACTCCGGCGAGAGCGGGTTCGAATTCCTGGTTGGAAACGGGTGACAGGGTGTACGCCTCCTTTGAAATCACGTTTGTATTGAAGATTTCGGCTATCTGGGCCAGGTCTGTCTTTCCTTCCGTCTTGGCGGCCGCCTGCTCCTTCTCGAAATCCATCTGCTTGTCGTTGTAGAGGATGCTTTCTATGCGGGAAGAAACCTCTTCCACAGGGATGAATCCTTCCTTGTTGATTTTGCTGAGAGCCACGACAAAGAAATTGTTCTGGTTGACGGTTATGATGTCTGAAACCTTGCCCTGCTTTGCGTCGAACACCCAGCGGGTGATTTCCTTGGCGCTGCTCACGCCGCCGAAGTCAGAAGTTCCTTCGGTAACGCTGTTCATCTTCTGGGCGGCGACGGCGAGTTTTTCACAGGCATTGTCGAAGCCTTCGATTTCCTTTCCGGCCTCAGCCGCGAATTCGCTTGCCTTGGAATAATACTCGTTGTATGTCTCCTTGCTTGCAAAAGCCGTCTTCTGGAGAATGGCTACCTTCTTCATAAGCGAAGGAGCGTTCTTCTTCTCAAGTTCAACAATGTAGTTGGCGTCGGGGAGATTCAATGTCACAACCTCTCCGGCAGCGGCGTCGAATATGGGAGAAAACTCCGCGGGAACCTGATTCCTGGTCAGCCACTGAGCCTCGTCCGCAGAACTCTTGTCCAGGGAATGCTCCTGTGCAAGGGCTGTGATGTCGGCTCCGTTGCGAAGCTCGTTGACAAGGCTGTCGGAAAGGTTCTTGTCTTCTGCGGAAACCACCAGAAGCTTGACGAAAGCGGAGTCTGACTTTGACGCTGACGCCATAATCCTTGCCGCGGTCAGCGTGTTGCCTTTTTCAAAAATCTCTGAAACGCCTGATTCTGTAGAGAAAGCGAAATCAGCTATCCTGGAATCTATCCTTGAGAGTTCCTTCTTTGTGTACCATACGTCCTTGAAAGACTCCTCGGAATTGTTCAGGCAGAAAGCGCTGATGTTGTCCGCCTGCGCAAACTGTTCGTAAGCCTTGCTGAAGTCGGACTTGTTGGCGTCGATGTCGGCGGCTGAAGGAACAACCTCGAAGAGCACGAATTCTATGTCGCGGTTTTCTATTCTCTTGAAATTCTTCTTGTGAGCGTTGTAGTACTCCTTGATTTCAGCGGCGGAAACGGTGATTGTGCTGTCCTTGACGGGAGAATACCATTTTTCAACATACTCGAAGTTCGCGGTGGTGTTGTTTTCCTTGACAATCTTCTCCGTCATCAGCGCGTTGGGCATTGCGCTGCTGACAAAGAGAGCGCCGTACTTCTGGATGTACTGCTGGTTGTAAACGGAGTTCTGGATATAGTTCCAGAAATTCCTGTACTGTCCGTTGGGGTCAGCGTTCACAACGCTTATGAAGGTCTCCAGATTCTTCCTGTTGAACCCGTTTTCATCGGAGAAATACTGAGCTATGAGGGGAGAGGGATTGGAGCCGGAAATGAGGTCCTGAAGCTCTGCTTCGCTCACGGTTATGCCGGCAGCCTTGGCCGTCTTGATGAAAAGGAATCTGGTCATAAGATTCTGCCAGGCTTCGTTTCTGATTTGCCTCTGACCTTCTTCGCTGTTGGCATTGTTTCCGTAGAGGTTCGTGATTTTGTCCACCTCTTCCTGGAAATCCTGCTGTGAAATTGTCTTTCCCGCAATCTTTCCTATATCGTATTTGTCTGACATAGAATTCATTGCAGTTTCCACTGTGCTCGGGTCAATAATGAATGACAGGAGGGCGAGAGCAATTATGATGGATATTGCCAGGCCTGCCTTGTCGCGAAATTTTTGAAGAACCGCCATTTTATCTAATTTTTTATTTAATAATCATTTGGGCTGCGAAGATAACAAATTTTCCTCACTTTTTCTTAAACGGACCCATAAAATTGACAGAGTCTATCACCACTATAGTGGTGTCCTGTTCCGTAACGGCATATCCGTTGAAGGGATTCTTGAGGGTGGCGTTGCGGGCCCTGTCGTCAGAAACCATTCCGTAGCCCTGCAGAAAGCCTTCCGGGGATTCCATCTTCACATAACAGTCCGTCCATATTTCCTTGCGCTCCTGGTCCCAGTAAAGAGTGTCCGTCATCATTGTCTCCCGCTTTATGACATTCTTTATAAGCACGTTTCCGAAAGCCTGCCATATTTCGGGCTTGTCGTATTTCTTGCTTATGATGTGCTTCGCCTTGTCGGAATAGACCACGGTCTCCAGCCTTCCGTCCTCCAGATAGGCATATATCTCTATGCCCTCGGGGAACAGGTCATAGGTGCTGGTGTCCGTCTCGTAACTTTCCATTCTGGACGCCTCTATTCTCATTGAAAGTTTGCCGGACTTGCTTTCCACGGCAAACATGCTGTCAATGCTTCTGACGGGGACGGAAGCCAACGAAAGTTCCTCTGCCTGAGCCAGTTTGCGTTTACAGGAATTAACGATGAAAGCAACCGCAAGAGCGGTTGCAATCATCATCAGCATATTTTTGAGACCCTTCAAATTATTTGTTGAATCTTGCAGTTGTCGTAGCTGACATTCCTGAACAGTTGACCGTGTAGGAACTTCCGTTTGTCAGGTCGTACATAAACGCTTCGGCAGCGGTGGGATAGTACACTGAATAACGGCTTATGAGCTTGTTGGCGTCCTCTGCAAGGCTGGGGTCGGCCGCCTTTGCCTTGGAAGCGTAGTCGGCAGCCACCCAGAAGTGAGCCACGGCGTTGATTTCGTCACCGCCGCATTTTGCGGCAGCCCAAGCCCTTGCTATCACGAGATATGCCTGTCCGGCCTTTTCAGGGGCGAAGGATACCACTTTGTTGGCAAGACTAACCGCCTTGCTTACAGAACCGTTCTTGAGAGCAAGTCCTGCATACTCGAGGTTGTAGTCTGCCTTCTGGGCCACGGGAGCGTCTTCGGAAGAAGCGGCCTCTTCAAGATATTTTTCAGCCTCGCTTTCGTTGTCCCTTGCCATATTCATCAGATAAAGCGCGTATGCTGAAGAATATGAAGGCTCCATATTGTACAGGGAGGTGACAGCTTTCAGATAAAGGTCGTTGCCGGCGCAGTTTTCAGCGGCGTTGAGCATACTTACGATGGTCTTTATCAGTGAAAGATTTTCAGGTTCGGCGGCAAGACGGGGTGTGAACAGGGCCTGAAGCTGGTCGCAGTCAGCTACCTTGCTGTTGAGGAAAAGTCCCTGGAGATTACCCTTGGACTCGGCATACTTGTCAGCGTCGGGGCTTATCTGGTCGAACAGTGTCATTGCCTTGGAATAGTAATTCATAACTTCCTCAGCGCTGGTCTTTCCTTCCTGGAAAAGAGAAAGGATGGCGTGCATCTCTCCTTCAAGAACACGGGGAGAACACAGAGAGCCGTTGGCTTCTATGATTTCGGAAAGCATCCGGTGAGAAGATTCCGGGTCTTCCTGCAGATAGTTCACAATGTATTCCGCCTTGTTGTTCAGTGCCTTGGCCGCATTCTTGGGATAATATGCAGCCCTCTCGTCCTGAAGTTTCAGGAGGGTCCTGACAGCCTCAGCGCGCTCCTCGCCCGTTGTCTTCTGAATCTGCATGTTCATCAGGGTCGAACCGTTGATGAAAAGGTTCTCTGTCGCCGTGGGAGGACAAACCTTGTAGGCGTTCATCCAGTTGGGAAGAGCGTCAGCGTAATTCTTCTGTTTGTAATACTCGCGATAGTAGGAAAGGTGCTTTACACACTCCGCGCTGTCTGCGCCGTACCTACCCTGAGCAAAAGCGTCTGTTCCTGCGAACATCAGTGCAATGGAAATTGCCAATACAATCTTTTTCATCTCTTTTTATAAGGTTGTTGTTATTATTCGTATTTGGGTTTGCGGAACCAGATGTCATAGAGATTGAATCCCAGTGATATGCTGGCGTAGCGTTCAAGAACGAGGTTGTCTTTGAGCGAGCCCCTTCTTCCGAGGTCCGCCGCCACGGTCAGGCCGTTGGACCACCTGAAAATGGGGAGAGTGGTTCCCAGGGTTATGCCGTATGAGACAATCCCTGTGCCGTCTATCTTGTAGTATTCGTTGTTGTAATATGCGCCCAGCCTGTAGGAAGCCCGCTTGAAATAGTATCTCACGTCATTTCTGTTGGGGGTCCACTCCATACCGAAGCGGAAGGACTGCATTACCGTATTGGTGAATTCCTTTCCTTCCAGTGTCCTGACTGCGAAGCCGGGGGTCTTGTCCAGAGCGCTTCCCGTCCAGTCGGACATCGTATAGTCGAATTCGAACTTCCATTTGTCAAGGAAATTCAGGCTCAGGCCGGCTCCTATCTCGGAGGCGATGTTTATCCTGGGTGACAGTTCAGACAGGGAATACTCATCTGAATCGACCGAACCCGAAGAACTGTCCATTGCGTACAGCCTTCTCTCCATATTTCCGTTGAGGTTGGTCTTTAGCCTGTACGTGCCTCCTATGCAGAAGGAGAAGTCTTTTCCTATGTTCTGCTCGAACTGCAGTCCGAACTTTGCCGAAGAAGCCGTCATATAAGTTTCGTAGGAGTCGAGCAGCCCCCTGTAACTCTGCTGGAGGAAGGTCTGGGTGTAGGTCTTTTCGGAAGAGCCGAAATAGAACAGGTACTGGGCTCCTATGGAAAACTTGTCCCAGAAAGTTGCCGCAAGGCCCGCGTAAACCTGATAGAGACTTCCCTGGCCGACATTGGAATATGATATGTTTCCAACCTTTCCTATTATATCCTCTCTTTCCTCCATAGTGGAATACTTGTATCCCATACTGCTGAAGGGGGTTATTCCGACAACCGCCGTCAAAGAACGGTAAACGGGAAGGGAAACGGCTATGTTGCCCAGGTTGAACAGATGGTTTACGTTGTAGTTTGCGCCCTGCTGTAGCAATTTGTATGTGTAGAACAAGGACAAATCGGCCATGACTGAGAGGGAGTCCCTGGCAGAGACGGCCGCAGGATTGAGAGCGTTGATGAATTTACGGTTACGGGCAGCTATTCCCACTCCTCCCATAGACTTGTTGTAGGCGGAACCCGGCAGGTTGATGTCCCCCATTCCGAAGGTGGAATAGGGGGTGTATGCGCTGAAAGTGCCGCTCTGGGCTCCGCTGACAAGGCTGCCCAGGCTTAATGCCGCAACGCACAACAGTCTAACTAAGATTCTTTTTGACATACTCGTCCGTTATCAAGGCCAATCCGATGAGAACAAGATTGCTCACCACAAATATGGAATTTTTCATCATCTTGGCGAAATAAATGGCGTCCCCGCCTGTAAAAACCACAACGTTCTGCGGATATCTGCGTATGTAGCCTTCTATCTCAAACATTATGCCCGATATCACACCGGACTCGATTGAGGACTGCAGCGACGAGCCTGACTTGTGGATTCTGGCCGGCGTGTCCACAAGGGGCAGAACCTTGGAATACCTGTTCAGACTCTTGAACCTGGTACGGCATCCGGGAGAGATGTTTCCTCCCTTGTACTGTCCGTCGTCGTCTATGAAATCCACGCTCAAAGTCGTTCCGAAGTCAAAAACGGAGCAGTTCTTCCCTTTGAACAGATATCTCACGGCTACCAGTGAAGCCGCGCGGTCATAACTGAGGTGCTCCGGAATTTCATAACGCTGCAGCATCTGATTGTGATTCCTGTCCAGAATTATCAGATGTGAGCAGTATTCCCTCAGGAAAAATTCCTCGTCCTGGCTGATTTCATTCTTGGAAGCCACCGTCAGAACCTCCGGCTTTTCCTTTTCAAGGACCTCCTCTATGAAGTCCCTGACCTTCTCACCTTGATATCTCAAGGTCTTGCCGAGGGTTGTTCCCTCAGTCCAGGCGGCCTTTATGGCGGTATTTCCAACTTCAATCAGTAAATTGGCCATTGCTACGCGTTAACTTGCAAAAATACAAATTTTATCTCAACTTTTGAATATACTCGCAGGCTTTAGTGAGGGAATCCACACCCCTCGATACGGTTTTAAGTTTGGAATCGCTCTGTTTCAAGGTGAAGAGACCTTCGTTTTCAGTGATTTTCTGAAGGACTTTCCCGAAAGTTTCCGACTTGTAGTAGGGGCTCATCCGGTTTGAAACGAAGAAACAGATGAGCATACCGTTCTTGATGATTATTTTTTCAAACCCCAGAAGAACGCCCAGATTCCTTATCCTCAACACCTGGAAAAGATTGTCGAACTCCTGAGGGATTCTTCCGAACCTGTCTTCCGTCTGGTTGCGGAACCGTTCAGTCTCCTTGTCGGAAGTCATCGAATCCATCTGCTTGTATATCCTTATCTTTTCAGCCGGTATGTCGATGTAGTCGTCGGGGATGAAGGCGGGCTGGTCAGTCTCGACAGTGCAGTCGGTCACGAACTTTTCATTGTCGGACTTGTGAACGACCCCTGTTTCCACCCCGAGTTCCTCCATCGCCTCGGCAAGAATCTTCTGGTAGGTCTCGTATCCCATATCCATAATGAAACCGCTCTGCTCCGCTCCCAGAAGATTTCCGGCCCCCCGGATGTCCAAATCCTGCATCGCTATGTTGAAACCGCTGCCGAGGTCGGAGAATTCCTCGATGGCCTTGAGCCTCTTTCTCGCCTCGTCCGTAACGGAAGCTAGCGGAGGTACAATCAGATAGCAGAAGGCCTTCCTGTTGCTTCGTCCCACCCTTCCTCTCAACTGGTGAAGGTCGCTCAGGCCGATGTTCTGGGCCTGGTTTATTATTATGGTGTTGGCGTTGGGTATGTCAAGGCCGTTCTCTATTATCGTGGTGCTCAACAGAAGGTCGTAGTCTCCCTTTATGAATCCAAGCATCCTGTCTTCTATGTCCTTCGGGCTCATCTGACCGTGGGCGACGCATATTTTCATATCCGGCTGGAGACGGTGAAGTATCTCCTCTATCGCAGGAAGTTCCTCGACCCTGTTGTGAAGGAAGAAAATCTGACCTCCGCGCTTCAGTTCGTAATCTATTATGCTTCTTATCTCCTTTCTGTCGAAAAGTATTATTTCCGTCTGCACAGGTATTCTGTTAGGCGGAGGAGTGGATATTATGCTCAGGTCCCTGGCTCCGAGAAGGGAGAACTGCAAAGTCCTGGGAATGGGAGTTGCCGTGAGGGTCAGAGTGTCCACGTTGTGCTTCATCTGCCTGAGCTTTTCCTTGGCCGCCACTCCGAATTTCTGTTCCTCGTCTATTATCAGGAGGCCCAAATCCTTGAAATTGAATCCTTCTCCCAGAATCTTGTGAGTGCCTATCAGAACATCTATCCTGCCTTCCGCAAGTCTCTGTTTGATATCGGACAACTGCTTCGGACTGCGAAGCCGGCTGACATAATCTATGTTGCAGGGAAAATCCTTCAGTCTTGACTTGAATGTTTCGTAATGCTGGAGGGCCAGGATAGTGGTCGGTACCAGGACTGCAACCTGTTTTCCGTCAACTGCGGCCTTGAACGCGGCCCGTACGGCTATCTCCGTTTTTCCGAAGCCTACGTCCCCGCAAACCAGACGGTCCATCGGGCACTTGTCTTCCATATCGGACTTGACCGCCCTTGTGGTTTCCTCCTGGTCCGGAGTATCCTCATACATAAACGATGATTCAAGTTCGTCCTGAAGGTATGAATCGGCGGAAAAGGCGTAACCCTGCACAGACCTTCTCTTGGCATAGAGGTTTATGAGTTCCTTCGCTATGTCCTTCACCCTTGATTTGGCCCTGGTCTTCAGGACTTCCCAGGATTTTGACCCCAACTTGTTGATTTTGGGCATTTCTCCGTCCTTGGAGCGGAATTTTGAAATCTTGTGAAGGGAATGTACGGACACGAACACTACGTCACCGTCCCTGTAAGTGAGTTTAACCACCTCGTGAAAACGGCCCTTGTCGTCCCGCATACGGACAAGTCCTCCGAAAATTCCCACCCCGTGGTCTATGTGCACCACATAATCGCCTATATTGAACGCATTGAGGTCGTTGACTGTAAGCTGCTCGCTCTTTTCAACGCTGCGCCTGATGCTCACCCTGTGAAAACGGTCGAATATCTCGTGGTCCGTGTAACAGCAGATACGGTCTTCATTGTCAATGAAACCGCTGTGTATGTTGTGTCCGCACACAAATTGGGGAAGAGGACAGTTTTCCTCAATCAGGATGGCCTTGAGCCTGTCCAGCTGACTTTGTTTTTCTCCGTATATGAAAACCTTGTATGAGGATTCGGCCTTCTGCCTTATGTCAGCGGAAAGAAGTTCGAAATTCTTGTTGAAAACAGGTTGCGGGGCTATGCTGAAATTTATTGTGGATACATTTTCCTCGGACAGGGGCCGGTCCGTGAAAACATTCCTGAAAGCTTCGGTCTGCCTGAAAAAACCGCATTCCCTGTACGTATCGGAAGAATCCAACCATATCACACTGTCCCTGGGGATGAATGAAAACAGGGATTCGGAACCCGATGAAGACATTTCCTCCGACACTATTTCCACACTCTCCAATCTGTCGGCGGAAAGTTGTGTGTTGCAGTCGAATATGTTAATCTTCTCCACTTCATTTCCCCAGAAAGACACCCTGTAGGGATTGTTGAAGGAAAATGAGAATATGTCAATGATGGAACCCCTGACGGCGAACTGCCCGGGAGATGAAACGAAATCCACTTTTTCAAAACCGGCCTCGACCAGTCTTTTCACAATCCCGGCGTGTGAAATCTCCTGGCCTTCGGATATCTTCAGGTTTCTTTTCCCCGCGGATTCAAGGTCCGGGACGTTTTCCGAGAGGGAATCCGGATAAGTAACCACTATCAGAAGCGACTTTCCGTCATAATTGACTATTTTCTCAAGAGCAGCCGTTCTCTGAACGTTCAGGCTGGACTTGTAATTGCTTCTTTCCATTTTGCTGCCGGATGAAGGCAGAAAGAAAACCCTGTCGCCTTCTATCATTCCATAAAGGTCGGCGGCACAATATTCAGCCGATTCGGAGTCGGGAAGAATCACCAGATGAAAACCTTCCGAAGCAACTTCTGAGAGAACAAACCAGCGAGCCGACAAATAAAGACCGGAGCAGAAAATCTTTTTTGATTTCTTGATTCTGCTCTTCAAAATTTCTACAGACCCTGTCCCTATCAAATCCGAAACTGTTTAAAAAATGTTCAAAAACGTGTTGAAAAGTGAAAATTTTCTGTTGATAAATTTTTCAATGATTTTTCAAACATCCGTTCAAACTTAAACAAACACTTTTATCAACATTAATTTTATTTTTAATTATCTGATTTTCAATATATTATTTTACTTATTAACAAATCAACAGCAATATAAGAAACAACAGAGATTAAAAATAAAAAAATTATATTTGTGATTATAAAAATCTGTTGAAAATGCCTGATTTCAATCCTCATAATCCAAACGAAAACAAAGATAAGGATTTAGACGGAATAATACGTCCTCAAGGTCTGGATGAGTTCACGGGACAGAAGGAAATAGTTTCCAATCTTGAAATATACATCAAGGCGGCGAAACTCAGGGGTGAAGCCCTTGACCATACACTGTTCCACGGGCCTCCCGGTCTGGGAAAAACAACTCTGGCCCACATAATCGCCAACGAACTCGGTGTCAATATGAAGATAACTTCCGGTCCTGTTCTTGACAAACCGGGGGATTTGGCGGGTCTGCTCACCTCTCTTGAAGAAGGTGACGTCCTTTTCATAGATGAGATTCACAGGCTGTCCCCGGAAGTTGAGGAATATCTTTATTCCGCAATGGAGGATTATGTGATAGACATTATGATAGACAAGGGTCCCGGGGCAAGGTCGGTCAGGATTTCCCTGAATCCTTTCACTCTGGTAGGCGCAACTACGAGAAGCGGTCTTCTGACAGCTCCGCTCAGGGAAAGGTTCGGAATAAATTGCGCACTGGAATATTATGACAGCAAGGAACTTGTCCGGATAGTGAAGAGAAGCGCGGGAATACTTAAAGTCGAGATTGAGGATGAAGCTGCGGTTGAGGTGGCGCTCCGAAGCAGGGGTACTCCCAGAATAGCCAACGCCCTGCTGAAGAGAGTGAGGGATTTCGCTCAGGTCAAGGGTGACGGTCACATAGATTTGGGTATAACCAGATTCGCTCTTGACAAGTTGAAGATAGATACGAGAGGGCTTGACACCATAGACAACAAGATTCTCAGGACAATAATAACCACGTTCAAGGGAGGCCCTGTGGGTGCGAACACCATTGCGACCGCAATAGGAGAAGACCAGGGAACCCTGGAGGAAGTTTACGAACCTTTCCTTATAAAGGAGGGATTCGTGGTGCGCACGCAGCGCGGAAGGATAGCGACAGACCTCGCCTACACCCATCTGGGACTCGATTCATACAAAAGACCTGACAATGACAACACGCTTTTTTAAGGTGGTGGCACTCGCCGCATTTCTTCTTTTTTCGGTAAAATCCCAAGCCTGCACCACTGTCATATTTTCAGGAAAGGCAACCCTGTCAGGGAAACCGGTGATGCTTAAAAACCGGGATACGGGTGAGTTGAACAACAGACTCGAACGTTTCAAAGGTCCTTCATTCCATTTTGTGGGTCTTGTCAATTCACCCCGCAGAAATCCCGGTGAAGTGTGGGCGGGAGTGAATGAAAAAGGTTTCTGCATAGTGAACACCGCATCCTATAATTTCAAGGAAGACGACATTCCCGCCGACAAGATGGACGGAGAAGGAATTTTGATGTTCAAGGCGCTGGGAATATGCGAAACCGTGGAGGATTTCGAATTGTTCCTCAGCGAATATCCAAAACCTATGTACGTTGAAGCCAATTTCGGAGTTATCGACGCAAATGGGGGAGCAGCCTATTTCGAAGTGAACAATACAAGATGGGTGAAATATGATGTCAACGACCCTGAAACAGCTCCCGACGGTTACAGGGTTGTCACCAACTTCTGCCGTGCCGGAAGAAAGGAGGATTACCAGGGATGGGAGAGGTTTCTCACTGCAAGCGCAGTGATGGAGGAACTTCCCAGGGATGAAAACAATCTTTACGACGTTGACCACAATGTATTGATAAATTCCCTCTGCCGTTCCTACAGACACGAATTTTTGGGTTTGAAAAACATTGACGGATTCGACGTTTTCATTGACAGGGATTTCATACCCCGCAAATCCACGGCTTCCGCAGTGGTCTTTGAAGGAGTCAGACCCGGAGAAAATCCATCACATACGCTGATGTGGTCATTGTTGGGCTACCCGGCCGTCTCTGTGGCCGTCCCTGTTCTTGTGGGAAATGACGACATTATCCCGGAATATTTGAAGAAAACTGCGGACAGCAGGAATTCCGAACTGTGCAGTACCGCCCTGAAACTTAAGGACGGGAATATTTTCAGGTTCAAAGTCAGCAGCGGAGCAAATTACTTCGACGCGTCGGCCGTGAGAAAGATGATACCCCTTGCCGTTTCAGTGGAAAACTTCATAAATGAGGATTTCGAATCCATTTATGTTCCCTGGGAAAAGGGTGAAATTTCAGATGAAAGTTTTTACGACACATATATTGTAAAATCGAAATCTTATTACCGAAAGTACCTTGACGCCTTTGGTTGTTTTCTGAAAAATGACTAAAATTGTAAGATTTTTGACTTATATTTCTATAAATAATGTCCGATAAATTGATTTCTAAGATTCCGGAGGGACCTCTTGCTGAAAAATGGAGCAGACGCAAGTCCGACATTCACCTCGTAAGTCCCAACAACAAACGCAAACTGGAAATAATAGTCGTGGGTACAGGTCTCGGCGGGGCATCCGCCGCGGCTTCGCTGGGTGAACTCGGTTATAACGTAAAAGTGTTCTGCATAAGCGATTCTCCCCGTCGCGCCCATTCCATTGCGGCCCAGGGAGGCATCAATGCCGCAAAGAACTACCAGAATGACAACGATTCCGTTTACCGACTTTTCTACGATACCATAAAAGGAGGAGACTACCGCAGCCGTGAGGCTAACGTATATCGTCTTGCGGAGGTCAGCGCCGCCATCATAGACCAATGTGTGGCGCAGGGAATTCCTTTCGCCCGCGAGTACGGCGGCTATCTGGCGAACCGTTCTTTCGGAGGCGTTCAGGTGAGCCGTACGTTCTATGCCCGTGGTCAGACCGGCCAGCAGCTTCTTCTGGGCGCCTACGCTTCGCTCAACAAAGAGATAGCCGCGGGAACGGTCAAATCCTATCCCCGTCACGAAATGCTCGACCTTGTTGTGGTCAACGGTGAGGCCAAGGGTATAATTGCAAGGAATCTTGTCACAGGTCAGATAGAGAGGTTCGGAGCCCACGCCGTGGTGATTGCCACCGGAGGTTACGGAAATGCATATTTCCTCTCGACCAACGCTATGAATTCCAACGGTTCCGCGGCAATGCAGTGTTTCCGCAAGGGAGCATATTTCGCAAATCCCTGCTTTGCCCAGATACATCCCACCTGCATACCCGTACACGGAGAGCAGCAGTGCAAACTTACGCTGATGAGCGAGTCTCTGCGCAACGACGGTCGCATCTGGGTTCCCAAGAAGATGGAGGACGTTGAAAAACTCCGCAAACATCAGATAAAGGCATCGCAGATTGCAGAGGAAGACCGTGACTACTACCTTGAACGCAGGTATCCCGCATTCGGAAACCTTGTTCCCCGCGACGTGGCTTCACGCGCGGCGAAGGAGCGTTGCGACGCCGGCTTCGGAGTGAACGAGACGGGGCTTGCGGTATTTCTTGATTTCAAGGACGCCATCGCCCGTCTGGGACATCAGAAAGTGGCCGAGCGTTACGGCAACCTTTTCGAGATGTATGAAAAAATCACGGCATCCTCACCCTGGGATGAGCCTATGATGATATATCCCGCAATCCATTACACTATGGGAGGCATCTGGGTTGACTACGACCTTCAGACAACCATTCCCGGACTGTACGCCATAGGCGAAGCCAATTTCTCGGACCACGGAGGAAACCGTCTCGGCGCTTCGGCTCTTATGCAGGGGCTTGCCGACGGATATTTCATACTTCCCGTCACCATAGGAGACTATCTTTCCAAGAAATTCGCCGAGCCGAAGACTGATACCGCCACAAAGGAATTCATCGAGGCCGAAAAAGCCGTTCAGGCCCGCATAGACAGGCTCTTTGCGATAAACGGAACAAAGACGGTCGATTCCTTCCACAAGAAACTCGGAAACATTATGTGGGAGTATGTCGGTATGGCAAGGAACGAAGAAGGATTGAAGAAGGCCATAAAGGAAATAAAGGAACTCAAGGAAGACTTCTACAAGGAGGTTTATGTTCCAGGCACCCAGTTCGAATTCAACCAGGAACTTGAAAAGGCCCTCAGGCTCGAGGATTTCTTCGAGATAGGCCAGCTTATGGCTTACGATGCCCTGAACCGAAGGGAATCCTGCGGAGGACACTTCAGGATTGAGAGCCAGACCGAAGAAGGAGAGGCAAAACGCGACGACTCCGCCTTTATGTACGTAGCCGCGTGGGAGTACAAGGGACAGGATTCCGAGCCCGAACTCCATAAAGAGCCCCTCAAATACGAATTCATAGAGGTGAAGACCAGAAATTATAAAGACTAAGACAATGGATTTCAACTTAAAGATATGGCGTCAGAAAAACGCCAAGGCGAAGGGACATTTCGAGACCTATCATATTTCCGGTATCGAAGAGGACGCTTCTTTCCTTGAAATGCTCGATATTCTGAACGAGCAGCTGATAAGGGAAGGCAAGGACCCCGTGGCTGTTGACAGGGGTTGCAAGAGCAGCGGACCCGTTTCCTTCGACCACGACTGCCGTGAAGGCATCTGCGGCGCCTGTTCCCTTTATATAGACGGTCGCGCGCACGGGCCTGACGACCACGTCACCACCTGCCAGCTCTTCATGCGTCATTTCAAGGACGGAGCCACCATCACGGTGGAACCTTGGAGAAGCGCGGCTTTCCCTGTAATAAAGGACCTTGTGGTGAACCGCGGCGCCTTCGACAGCATCCTCCAGGCCGGAGGGTTCATTTCCGTCAGGACCGGGGCTGCCCAGGACGCCAACAACATACTCATCTCACACGACAAGGCGGAGGAGAGTATGGATGCTGCCGCCTGCGTGGGTTGCGGCGCCTGTGTGGCCACCTGCAAGAACGGTTCTGCAATGCTGTTCGTGGCTGCCAGGGTAAGTTCTCTGGCGCTTCTTCCCCAGGGAAAAGTGGAGGCGAAGAGAAGAGCCAAGGCGATGGTTGCAAAGATGGACGAACTCGGCTTCGGAAACTGTACCAACACCCGCGCCTGCGAAATGGAATGTCCCAAGGGAATTTCAGTTTCGCACATAGCCCGTCTCAACCGGGAATTCCTCAAGGCGAAGTTCAGCGACTAATAAAGGAAATTGTTGAATGGGTATCTGCCCGCGTGAATCTCCGAGACCATCTTGTAGATGTCGTCCCGGAGTTTTTCTATATTCGTCTTCTTTCTGGCGGATATGAAAATGCAGGGAGTCTTCTCCTTTGCTATCCAGCTGTTCCTGAGTTCTTCCAAAGTGGCGTTCTCCCTTGTCCTCGGCACAATTGAAAACTCGTCGTACGGAACGCAGGTATAGGCGTCCGTCTTGTTGAAGATGACGTAAACCGGCTTGTTGGCCGCCCCGATGTCGCTCAAGGTCTTTTCCACAACCTTCATCTGCTCTTCAAAGTCTGTGGCCGTGATGTCGACCACGTGGAGAAGGATGTCCGCTTCCCTGACCTCGTCAAGAGTGCTTTTGAAGGCTTCTATGAGTTCAGTGGGCAGTTTGCGGATGAATCCCACAGTGTCGCTTAGAAGGAAGGGAACGTTCTCTATGACAACCTTTCGGACGGTGGTGTCAAGTGTTGCGAACAACTTGTTTTCCGCGAACACATCCGACTTTGACAGCATATTCATAATGGTGCTCTTTCCGACGTTGGTGTAGCCCACCAGGGCAAGGCGGACCATATTTCCGCGGTTGCCGCGCTGGACGGACATTTGTCTGTCAACCTTCCTGAGCTGTTCCTTGAGCTTTGAAATCCTTTCCTTGACTATGCGCCGGTCAATCTCTATCTGGGTTTCACCCATACCTCCCCTGGTACCGACCCCTCCCCTTTGTCTCTCGAGGTGGGTCCACATTCCGGCCAGTCTCGGAAGCATATAGTTGTAGCGGGCCAGTTCCACCTGCATCTTTGCGTAGGATGTCCTTGCTCTCTGGGCAAAGATTTCAAGGATGAGGCTTGTCCGGTCTATTACTGCGGCGGTCTTTATTATTTTTTCTATGTTGCGTTGCTGCATCCCCGTGAGCTCGTCGTCGAAAATCACATAGTTGATGTCATTTTCCTCGGCGAATGCCGCTATTTCCTCGAGTTTTCCGCTCCTTATGTACGTACCCTTGTCAGGCTTGTCTATTTTCTGGATGAATTTCCTGTCCCCTTCAGCTCCTGCGGTTCTGGCAAGGAACTGAAGTTCGTCAAGGTATTCCATTACCTTGCGCTCGTCTTCCCCCTGCCGGACTATTCCTACGAATACCGCTTTCTCTGTAGTAAGTTCTGCCATCTGAATCAAGGATAAAAAAAGGCCATCCGCGAAGGACGGCCCTGTAAATATGGTGTAAAAGTTATCTCAACTGGAAAATAACGGGGAAGGTGTAGGTTACGGGAACCGCACGGTCACGCTGTTTGCCGGGGGTCCACTTGGGAGACTTGCTGACAATGCGGACCGCTTCCTGGTCGAGGAGAGGGTCGACGCCGCGGAGAATCTTCACTTTCTTTACGGTGCCGTCCTTTTCAACGGTGAACTGGAGGGTTACACGGCCCTGAACTCCGTTTTCCTTGGCGGTTTCAGGATAGACGAGGTTTTCTCCAACCCACTTTGAGAATGCCGTTGCAGGGTCCTGACCCTGGAACTTGGGCTTCTCTTCAACGATTGCAAAAGGAATGGGGGTATCCTCGACTTCTTCCTCGACAACCTCGGCGACTTCAACGTAATCCCTCACGTCAACACCCATATTGGCATCGTCCTCAAGGTTGAGGATATTGTCATCCACCTTGATGTTGTCGTCCACGATACTGATTTCGTCGGAGAAAAGGGGAATGTCGGGAATTTCCGGGGGAGGGGGAGGGGTTTCCTGAGTGATGGGAATCATTTCTTCCTCTTCCACCACAGCCGCTTCAGCCTGCATTATAGACTCTTTCTTTTCACGGCTGGTGTATTCAAACGCCGCAAGTACAATGAGAAGGGAGATGACGAACCCAATCTCAGTGAAAAGCAGTCGTCTGTTTTCCAGATTCGCTTTTGCAGATTTCTTAATTTCCATATTGTGGTTTGATTTATTAGTCTATTCAAGTTTCAAAGGTATAAAGAATAATTTCAAAAAACAATTTTTTGATTTATTAGTTGTAATTTTGCGGAAAACGGGGAAAATGGTCAGATACGACAGACAGGACACGAATTTTGTTTTCAGGAACAGGAGGTCTAACAACAGGTGGCTCGGGGAAGTCGCCCTCAGGGAGGGTTTCTCCCTGGGTGAAATAGCCGTCGTGTTCTGTTCGGACGACTATCTCCTTGACGTCAACAAACGGTTCCTGGGCCACGACTACTATACGGACATAATCACCTTCGACTATTGTGAGGGCAGGATTCTCTCCGGGGACCTTCTCATCAGCGTGGACAGCGTCAGGGACAATTCCGTCCACTTCGGGACAGACTTCGACGAGGAACTTCACCGCGTGATTGTGCACGGCATCCTGCATCTGGCGGGTTATGACGACCACAGCGCGGAGGAGCAGGCCCGGATGCGGGAAAAGGAAAACGAATATCTATGCTTGAGGAGTACGATGTCATTGTAGTGGGCGGCGGGCACGCCGGCTGCGAGGCCGCAATGGCAGCCTCGAATCTCGGGAGCAGGACCCTGCTTGTTTCGATGGACTTGCGGGGCTTTGCCAGAATGTCCTGCAACCCGGCTGTCGGAGGCATAGCAAAAGGTCAGATAGTCAGGGAAATAGATGCGATGGGAGGATATATGGGTCTGGTGACGGATGCCTGTACCCTCCAGTTCAGGATGCTCAACAGGAGCAAGGGTCCCGCAATGTGGAGTCCGCGCGCGCAATGCGACAAACAGCAGTTTTCCCAAGTATGGAGAGGAATTCTGGAGAATTGTCCCCGGCTTGACATCTACGCCGACCTGGCTGTCTCACTCGAGTTCGACGGAAACCGTGTCACGGGGGTCAGGACTCTGACCGGAGCCCGATTCAGTGCCGGGGCGGTAATTCTGTGCGCAGGGACGTTCCTCGGAGGCAGGCTGTTCATAGGGCAGACAAGTTTCGAGGGCGGCAGGATAGGCGAACTCTCATCCCACGGACTGACCGGACAACTCAAGAGTATGGGAGTCAGGACGGGCAGGATGAAGACAGGCACTCCCCCGCGGATAGACATATCCTCCGTGGACACTTCCCTTCTGACTCTTCAACTAGGAGACGAGGACCCGGAGAGGTTCTCCTTTTCGGACGTTCCCTCCGCAATCCAGTCCGGCGCGGAGCAGATGCCCTGCTATATCCTGCACACCAACCGGGAGGTTCACGACATCCTGCGTTCCGGGTTTGCCGAATCCCCCCTGTTCACGGGGATGATTTCAGGCAAGGGGCCGAGGTACTGTCCGAGCATAGAGGACAAGTTGAGGGTTTTCCCCGACAAGGACTCCCACCAGCTTTTCCTTGAGCCGGAGGGGAGGGGGACAAACGAGTATTATCTCCAGGGTTTCTCTTCGTCTCTTCCGCTTCAGACCCAGCTCGACGCGATGCACTCCGTCAAAGGTCTGGAAAAAGTGAGAATATTCAAGCCGGCCTACGCTGTCGAGTACGATTATTTCGACCCCGTCCAACTGAAGGCGAGCCTTGAAATGAAAGACATCGGAGGCCTTTTCCTGGCGGGCCAGGTAAACGGAACCACGGGATATGAGGAAGCCGCGGCGCAGGGTCTTATGGCGGGAATAAACGCCCATCTCAGGACAAGGGGGAAGGAACCGTTCACCCTGTCAAGGGAGGAGTCCTACATAGGAGTGCTGATAGACGACCTGATAACCAAGGGGGTGGACGAGCCGTACAGGATGTTCACCTCAAGGGCGGAATACAGGATACTCCTGCGTCAGGACAACGCGGACCGGAGGCTGACGGCCCTGTCCCATTCAATAGGACTGGCTTCGGACAGAAGGATGAGGATGATGGAGGAGAAGTACGAGCGCGCGGATGCGCTCAGCGCGATGTGTTCTTCCGTGAATCTGAGCGCCTCGCAGGCCAACGCCTACCTTCGTGGCGCGGGTTCGGCGGAACTTATGGATTCCAGGAAGATTGCGGACATAGCCCTGAGACCCGAAGTCAGGCTGTCGGAACTTCTTTCCCTTGTGCCGGATGAGGAGTTCGAAAAACATTCCCTTCCCAAGGTCATCGACAGGCACGTCACCGAATCCGTGGAAATATCCCTGAGGTACAGCGGATACATAGAGAGGGAGCGTCTGATGGCTGAGAAAATCCGCCGCCTGGAAGACCTCAGGATTCCCGAGGACTTTGATTTCAGCCTTGTCAGCGGACTTACCATAGAATGTCGTCAGAAACTTGAAAGATACAAGCCCGGGACCATAGCCCAGGCTTCCAGAATCTCCGGAGTGTCACCCTCCGACATAGCGGTGCTGCTTGTGCATTTCGGAAGGTAGCCTAAAGCATCTGCAGGGCCGCCTTGATTATTTCTTCCACCTTCGAGTCCGGTTTGGTCTTCAGAATCTTCTGGATGGCCTTTCCTACGTTGGCCTTTGTGAATCCCAGCATCAGAAGCGCCGCTTCCGCCTCTTCGGCAACCGCATTCCTTTCCGCGGAGAAAAGCGTGGAAGAAACGTTCGCATCGCCTTTGACAATCTTGTCCTTGAGTTCGAGTATCAGTCTCTGCGCCGTCTTGGCTCCGAGTCCCTTGACGCTCTTGATTCTGTTGATGTCCTCGGACAGGATGGCCTGGGTGAATTCCTCCGAACTGAGGGACGAAAGCATCATCCTGGCACTTGCCGCGCCCATTCCGCTGACACCGGTAATCAATCTGAAGAGTTCCCTTTCCTCGCGCGTGGCGAAGCCGTAGTCAACCTGGCTGCCGTCCCTGGGGTTCACCTGGCTCTGGATGAACACGCAGGCCTCCGTCTTCCCTTCCAGGGCCTGATAGGTCTGCAGGGATATTTCACTCACGTAACCTATGCCGGAATTGTCAATGACGGCCCGGGTGGGGGTGAGGACGGCGAGTTTTCCTGTAATGTAATCTGTCATACACTGCAAAAATATGCAGAAATTGTTAAATTTGTACCTCGTATCGACACAAAATGAAATTAGAGGATTTCAGAAAGGAATTCCCGCAACTGGAGCAGAAGGTTTACGGAAAGCCGCTTGTCTATCTGGACAACGCGGCCAGTTCCCTGCGTCCCCGTTCCGTGATTGAAAAATGGAGGGAGATGTCTGAAATCAAGAATGCCAACATATACAGGGCTAACCATTTCACTGCGGTGCAGGCCACTTCCGAGGTGGAGTCGGCGAGGGAGACGGTGCGAGCCTTCCTCAATGCGGCCGAGCCCGGCGAGATTATTTTCACTTCCGGGGACACCGCAGCCCTGAACCTGCTGGCAAGCAGCTTCGGGGAGAGTTTCATAAAAGAGGGGGATGAGGTCCTTCTCAGCGAGGCCGAGCACCATTCCGTCATAGTGCCCTGGCAGATGCTCTGTCAGAGAAAGGGGGCTGTAATCAGGGTCCTTCCCGTGGATGACAGGGGGGAACTGGTGCTGGACAAACTGCCGGAACTGCTCGGGGAAAGGACGAAGATAGTGTGCGTGACTCACGTTTCAAACGTCCTGGGAATATTCAATCCCATAGAGGAAATAATACGCCAGGCACATTCCAGAGGTATTCCCGTGGCAATTGACGGCGCCCAGGGAATAGTGCATTCGGAAGTGGACGTACAGGCCCTGGACTGTGATTTCTACGCTTTTTCCGGTCATAAGATATATGCCGCCCCCGGGACGGGAGTCCTGTACGGCAAACGCAGGTGGCTGGAGAAAATGGTTCCCTGGCAGGGCGGCGGGGAGATGATATCCTCTGTAAAGTGGAGCGGGACGACCTATGCGGACATTCCCTTCAGGTTCGAGGCGGGAACGCCCAACTTCGCGGGAATACCCACCTTAGTCCCGGCAGTCGGGACAGCCCTGGAAGTCAGGAAGGAAAGCCGTTTCCAGGAGGACAGGATAGTGGAATACGTCAGTTCCGCATTCAGGGAGGACAGAAGGATAAGGATGTTCGGCGCCGCAGACGGCAACGGCCGGAAAATCCCGCTGTTCAGTTTCACTGTGGAAGGGGCTCATCACGAAGACCTTTCCATTCTTCTGGACAAGATGGGGATTGCGGTCCGTTCAGGCCAGTTGTGCGCGGAGCCCCTGATGGACAGATACGGGGTTACCGGTATGCTGAGGGCATCCTTCGGGGCATACAATACCCTTCAGGAGGCGGAATATTTCATAAAGGGGCTGCAAAGGGCGGTCAAAATGCTTGAACAATGAACTTACAGGAGGCAAAGGCCGAAGTCATAGAGACCTTCTCTATGTTTGACGACTGGCTGGACAAATACGAATACATCATCGAACTCGGGAAAAACCTGCCTGAGTTTCCGGAAGAGTTGAAGACAGAAGACAGACTGATAAAAGGATGTCAGTCCAGGGTATGGCTGGACGCCCGCAGGGAAGACGGGAAAATAATCTTCTCCGCGGACAGCGACGCTCTCATAACAAAGGGAATAATCTCCCTTCTGATAGGAGTGTATTCCGGAAGGACACCCTCCGAGGTTGCAGGCGACGACTTTGCGTTCATAGAGCGGCTGGGCCTGAGGGAAAACCTTTCCCCTACCAGGGCGAACGGTCTCGCCTCGATGATTCAAACCATCAAGAAACTTTCTTCCAATGAATGACGAAGTACTCACACCGGAAGACGTGAAGGAACTGACGCCTCTTTACGATGCGGTGGTCCTTGCCCTGAAACAGGTGTACGACCCTGAAATTCCGGTAAACATATACGACCTGGGGCTCATCTATGAATTGAAGATAGACAAGGAGCACAACGTTTTCATAAAGATGACCTTCACGGCGCCCAACTGCCCTATGGCGGACGAGGTGATGGCGGAGGTCAGGCGCGCCGTGGAACTCACTCCCGGAATAAAGTCCTGCGGCATCGAACTGGTGTTCGAGCCCGTTTGGGACAGCAGCCTGCTCAGTGACGAGGCCCGCATAGCTCTGGGTTGGGACCCTGTGGAAGACGATGGACAGTGACACCCTGGTTCTTTGTCTGGGAAGCAACCTCGGGAACAGGGAGGAATGGCTTTCCAAGGCCCTGACTATGCTGGAAGAGGCGTTCGGCCCCGTCCTGAAGAAGACGCAGGCGGTACAAACCCGGGCGATTGGCTTTGCAGGCCCGCCTTTTCTCAATATGATTGCCCTTTTCCGTTGCCATTCCGAACCGCTTGAAGTTCTTGCGGTGTGCAAGGACATAGAAAGGAGGCTCGGCCGCGGCGACGCTCCAGAATACGATGGGAGAGGGAACAGGGTTTATCACGACAGGACGATAGACATAGACATCCTTTTCTACGGGGACAGGAAACTTTGCACTCCGCAGCTTGTGATACCTCATCCGGCAGTGCACGACAGACCCTTTATTGATGAACTTTTATTAACTTTGCGCCCACTATGACACAGGACGAACTTTTCAAAGTATTGGTGGCCCACTGCAAGGAATACGGATTCATATTCCCCAGCAGTGAAATTTATGACGGTCTGGCAGCCGTTTATGACTATGGTCAGATGGGCGTCGAGCTCAAGAACAACATCAAGCAGTACTGGTGGAACGCGATGACCCGCCTCAACGAGAACATAGTCGGAATAGATTCCTGCATCTTCATGCACCCCAGAATCTGGGAGGCGTCAGGTCACGTGGGAGCGTTCAACGACCCTCTCATAGACAACAGGGACAGCAAGAAGAGATACCGCGCCGACGTGTTGATTGAGGATTATCTGGGAAAGATAGAGGAGAAGATTGCTAAGGAGGTGGAGAAGGGCCGGCGCAAGTTCGGCGACGCCTTCAATGAGGAACAGTTCAAGGCCACAAACCCCAACGTCCTGCGGGAGAAGGCCAAATATGACGAGGTGCACAACCGCTTCGTGAAGGCTGAACAGGAGAGCAATTTCGCCGAATACCGCCAGATTATCATAGACTGCGGCATTGTCTGCCCCATCAGCGGGACCTGCAACTGGACCGAGGTGCGTCAGTTCAACCTGATGTTCTCCACCTCGATGGGCAGCACCGCAGACGGAGCCAACACGATTTACCTGCGTCCCGAGACGGCTCAGGGAATCTTCGTGAACTACCTCAACGTGCAGAAGACAGGCCGTATGAAGATTCCGTTCGGAATAGCCCAGATAGGAAAAGCCTTCCGCAACGAGATTGTGGCCCGTCAGTTCATCTTCCGCATGAGGGAGTTCGAGCAGATGGAGATGCAGTTCTTCATCAAGCCAGGCACGGAACTGGACTGGTTCGCAAAGTGGAAGGAGCAGCGTATGAAATGGCACGTCAACCTGGGAATGGGAGCGGAGAACTACCGTTTCCACGACCACGAGAAACTTGCCCACTACGCAAACGCGGCAACCGACATAGAGTTCAACTTCCCCTTCGGTTTCAAGGAACTCGAGGGAGTTCACAGCCGTACCGACTTCGACCTTGGCAACCACCAGAAGTTCAGCGGCAAGAAAATCGAATACTTCGACCCCGAGGAGAACAGGGCATACACTCCCTACGTGATAGAGACTTCCATCGGAGTTGACCGTATGTTCCTTGCGGTGCTGTCCCACTCGTTCAAGGAAGAACAGCTTGAGAACGGTGAGACGAGGGTGGTTCTGAGCCTTCCTGCGGCGCTCGCCCCCGTCAAGGCGGCAGTTCTCCCCCTGGTCAAGAAAGACGGGCTTCCCGAGCTTGCACAGGAGATTATGAACGACCTCAAGTACGACTTCAACTGCCAGTACGAGGAGAAGGACTCCATAGGCAAGCGTTACCGCCGCCAGGATGCCATAGGTACACCTTTCTGCATCACCGTCGACCACGAGTCCCTGAACGACCGCTGCGCGACCGTGCGCGACCGTGACACTATGGAACAGAAGAGGGTTCCCGTGGCGGAACTCAAGGAAATGATTCGCGGGAAAGTGGATTTGAACAATCTCCTGAGAAATCTTTAACGAATCGATGCAATAAAAAACTCCGTCCTTGGGAAAGGGTGGAGTTTTTTTGCTGTCCGGAAAGTCCTAGTTCTTGTTGACAGTGATATTAATGGACGTTTTGATGGTCAGACTCTCCGACACTTTCAGTTTTACCGTCAAAGCTTTATTGTTAACTTTTGAACCGACAGTCGGGTTGACGGTCAGGTATCCTGTGCTGGAAATGCTCGCAACGGCCTTAAGTGCTTCTTCAAGTTCCCAGGTGACGCTGCTCTTCAAACTTGAGGGCGTTACGGTAAGTTTGGCGCTGAAGTCATAGGTGGCGCCGGGCCCGAACGCTTTCTGAGTGTCACCGGCAAATGCAAGCGAATATTTGGTGATGTTGAAGTAGCAGGAATCCTTGAGCGCACCGTCCTTGCTCGTGGCGACGACCTTGAAAAGACCGGCGGTCTTGATGGAGACGGCCCCGTTTGTGACCGAATAATCCGGTCCGGGGTTTACGTTGACGGGTTCGATGGACCAGTCAATGCCCTTGTTGTCAGCATTGTCGGGAACGATTGTGGCGTTGAGGGTATAGGTGAAAGTATCATTGCCGGCACCTTCCGCTATGTAGCCGCTCATCGTCTTTCCCGAGTCACTTCCAAGTGAAATGGATGTTACGTGAACCGTAGGGGCGACAACCCTGATTTTGAAATCTTTGGAAACGCCTGAACCGTCAGTGGCCGTAGCGGTGACGGTGATGTCTCCTTCAGCGCCTGCAGGGCTGAGAGCCACGGGAGTGACGACTCCGGTAGTCGCATCGATGGTCGCGAGTCCGGTCTTGTTGATAGACCAAGTCAGAGTCTTGTTGGTGGCGTCGTCGGGCTTGACTTCAGCGTAGGAGTTGAGGTTGAGGGTCTGTCCCATTTCCACGGTATTGGGAGTGGCGGGAGGGAAGTTGATTGCTGTGACAGCCGTTTCCTTGACAATGGAAACGGTGCACTGGTCGGACTTCTTTCCGTCCTTTGAACTTACGGTTACGGTAACTTCCTGAGTCTTGGCTGTCTTGTCAACAGTCAGCAGTCCGTCCTTGTCGATTTGGACTTTATGTCCCTCGTTGTCAGTGCAGGACCAGATGACGGTCTTGTCAGTGGCGTTTTCAGGAAGAACCGTGACAGAGAACTGGCGGGTGATGTCGGCGCTTTGTCCTAAGGGTATCAGAATTTCCAAGGACTTCCGAGAGTCTATTCCGAGCGATACGCTGCTGACGGGGATGATTACCTCTACCTCGAACTTAGCCTTTGCCTCGGGATTGTCGAGAGATGTGGCGGTGATAGTCGTCTTTCCTGTCTTGAAAGGAGTTATGTTTCCGGTGGTCTTTGACACTGCGGCGATTTCGGGATTGCTGCTGCTCCATTCAACCCTTGTGTCGGAAGCGTTGTCAGGGGTGAATGCAAGATAGTCGGTAAGGTTGGATACCTCTCTGATTGCAATCGTGCCGGGTGTCTCGGGAGAGAAACGGACTTCCTTGACAGGAACGAAAACACTGGGATAGAGGTCCGCAAAGGCGGAACTCAGGTTTTCAAGGGCTGTGTGGATGTGAAGGCTTACGGAGATAAGGGCGTTTTCAGCCTTGGCTGGATGTTTTCCGAAGGGGAAGCCATAGGCCTCTTCAATTTCCGTGAGGTCTTCTCCGTCAATGGTAACGCTTATGATACCCTCGGCCGAATCAATGATGCTGACGGCCTTGGCGGTGAAGGTGTTGCCTGTGACGGATTTCGTGTCGGGAATGGCAACGGATGTCCAGAAGAAGGTCAGGTCTTCCCTGGAGAGCGCTTTCCACAGGAAGACATAAGTCCAAGCGAAACCACTGTTGTGGAAAGCAGAATGAGAAATTTTTTCATAAGGTTGTTATTTGACAGATATAAAACACGATGTTATATATAAGTCACAATGTTAGATAATTGTTTTATAAAAAACAAGTCTATATCGGTTCAAATCAACAACCCAATCAGAATTTTTCTTTGTGAAGGATGCAGGAAATTCCCATCTTGTCGAGACTGCCCAGGAATTCCGAACTGAGGGAAACGCTGTATTTCTTGGAATGAAAATCAATCCTGTATCCGGTGGCGGGGTCGGACAGACAGACGTTCACGGGGCATTTTCCCTTGTTTTCCCTGAAAAGTCTGGCCAGGGCCTTGCGCCAGGCCGGGGTTATCTGCTCCGTCGAAACCTGGAGGGTTATCCCGAGCATCTTCTCCGCCGCGACGTTCCCCAGCAGGGTGATTCTCCTGACGCTCAGTTCGAAACTACCGGTCTTTGCGCTTCCGTCCTCGTTCTTGCCCAGATACCTTGCAGAAATTTCACATTCTATGTATATGCAGTCGTGCAGGTTGAAATAGGGCATGAGATTTTCGTAGTTCTTTCCGAAGAAGGCGAACTCGTAGTTGCCGGAGAAGTCTTCCACCTTTACCCTGCTTCCCGGAGTGCCTTTTCTGGTGACGAGCTTGGTCACGTCGGTGACTATTCCCGCGACGGCTATCCTGGCAGGCTTCCCGCTCCGGGAGCAATTCTCTATGACGGAAGGGATTTCCATCATAGTGCAGGACGTAAAGTTCTCCATTTCGAAGCGGTACTTCTCAAGGGGATGTGAAGACAGGTACATTCCCACGATTTCCTTCTCCTGCTTGAGCAGTTCCAGGTCGTTTTCCTCGGCGGGGGCGGACGGCATCACGGGGCGTACGGGTTTCAGTTCCTCGACTTCTCCGAACAGGGAGGAACTGCTGTCCAGCTCGTCCCTGTGGAAAAGGTCCGAATACTTCACAAGCTCGTCTATGAAGAGTTCACCGTTGGCGCAGGGGAGGAAGAACTGGGTTCTCTTGTATCCGAAGGAGTCCAGCGCGCCGGCATAGACCAGAGATTCCAGGGAGCGGCGGTTGATGCCTCCGTTCATCCTTTCCATAAAGTCGAAGACGTCGGCGAAAGGGCCTCCGGACTCTCTCTCCGCTATGATGGCGTCCACCACGTTGTTGCCGAAGCCCTTGATTCCGGCCAGGCCGAACCTGATGTCACCTTTCCTGTTTACGCCGAACTGGGCTATGGATTCGTTGATATCGGGGCTCAGGACATTGATTCTGTTGCGTTTGCAGTCGTCCATAATCTCCTTCATCTCTTCCATATTGCTGAGATTCTGGGTGAGATTGGAAGCCTGGAATTCAGAAGGGTAGTAGGCCTTGAGCCAAGCGGTCTGGTAACTTACCCAGGCATAGCAGGTGGCGTGGGACTTGTTGAAGGCATACTCTGCGAATGCCCTCCAGTCCTGCCAGATTTTGTCCAGTTTTTCGCGGGGATGCCCGTTTTCCAGCCCTCCTTCTATGAAGTTTGTGTACAGGCTTTCCAGTTCGGCTATCTTCTTCTTTCCCATAGCCTTGCGGAGTTTGTCCGCCTTTCCCTTGGAGAAGTTGGAGATTTTCTGGGACAGAAGCATCACCTGCTCCTGATAAACCGTCACTCCGTAGGTTTCCTGAAGGTATTCCTCCATTTCAGGAAGGTCGAAGGCTATCTGTTCCTCCCCTCTCTTGCGGGCTATGAACTGGGGGATGTATTCCATAGGCCCCGGACGGTAGAGGGCGTTCATCGCTATGAGGTCCTCGAACCTCTGCGGACGAAGTTTCATAAGGTACTCCTTCATTCCGTTGGATTCGAACTGGAATATGCTCTTGGTGTCTCCGCGGCCGTACAGTTCATAAACCTTGGGGTCGTCTATGGGAATCTTTTCTATGTCGATGTCCTTTCCGTGGTTCTTCTTCACGAGTTCCAGGCAGCGCTTGATGATGGAAAGGGTCTTGAGCCCCAGGAAGTCCATCTTGAGCATACCCACGTCCTCAATCATAGTACCCTCGTACTGGGAGACCCACACTTCCTGGTTGGTGGCGGAGTCTATTCCCGTGGAGACAGGGATGTAGTCGGTGAGGTTTCCCCTTCCTATTATCATCGCGCACGCGTGGATTCCTACCTGTCTTATGCAACCCTCAAGCTGGAGGGCGAACCTGAGCACCTTCTTGACGAGTTCGTCGCCGTGCTCGTATTCCTCCTTCATCTCCGGGGTGTACCTGACGCAGTTCTTCAGGCTGGGCTTCACGGTCTTGACGCTGCCGTTCTCCTTGATTTCGAAGGGCCGGTCCGGAATGAGCTTGGCAAGCCTGTTGGACTCCGACAGGGGAAGCTTGCAAACCCTGGCGACATCCTTTATGGCCAGTTTGGCGGCCATTGTCCCGAAGGTGATGACGTGGGAGATGTGGTCCTCGCCGTAGCGCTCCTGGACATACTGGATGACCCGGTATCTGCCCTCATCGTCGAAATCGACGTCGATATCGGGCATACTGATACGCTCCGGATTGAGGAAACGCTCGAACAGCAGATTGTACTTTATAGGGTCGAGGTTGGTGATTCCCAGGCAGTAGGAAACCACGCTGCCTGCGGCCGAACCTCTTCCGGGGCCCACTGAAATTCCGTTGCGCCTAGCCCAGTTGATGAAGTCCTGGACTATCAGGAAATAGTCCGGGAAGCCCATTCTCGAGATGGTTTTCAACTCGAACTGCACCTTGTCCTTTATTTCCTGGGTCAACTCTCCGTATCTGTCCCGGGCACCATTGTATGCCAGATGGCAGAGGTAGGCCACGGAATGGCAGAATTCTTCTCCGCGGAAGTTGCCCTTCTCGTCATTGCGGCCGGCGTCGATTTCCTCCTTGAAATCCCGGAGGTACCTGTCTATGTCCTTGAGGAATCCCGGTTCGATGTCGAACTTGGGAAGCACGTGGCCCCTGTCTATCTGATAACTTTCAACCTTGTCGAGGACTTCCAGGGTGTTGGAGATGGCTTCGGGGTGCCCGGGGAAGAGGGCGAGCATTTCCTCCTCGCTTTTCAGGTATTCCTGCTGGGTGTATCTGAGACGGTTGGTGTCATCCACGTCCTTCCCCGTGTTGAGACAGATGAGCAGGTCGTGGGCGGGTCCTTCGCCCTTTTCCACGAAGTGCACGTCATTTGTGGCGATGACCTTGACATTGTGCCTGTCCGCAAGGCGGAAAATCTCGTCGCAGCAGGCCTTCTGGTTTTCGTAGAGGTCCAGGCTCATTCCGGGAATCTCCGTCTTGTGCAGCATAACCTCCAGATAGAAGTCCTCTCCGAAGACTTTCTTGAACCATTCGATGCTCTGGTCCACCCCGTTGCTGTCGCCCGCCAGAATCCTCTGGGGAATTTCTCCGGCAATGCAGGCGGAACTGCAGATGAGGTTGTCGTGATATTTTTCCAGGACTTCGTGGGAAATGCGGGGCCTGTGGTACTTTCCCTCTATGTGACCTATGGAGACTATCTTCATAAGGTTCCTGTAGCCCTCATAATTCTTGGCCAGAAGAATCAGGTGATAGTATTTCTTGTGGTCATTGTCCTTCAGCCTGTGGTCATAATGGCGGGTGACGTAAACTTCACAGCCTATGACGGGCTTTACGTTGGGATGAGCCTTTGCCACGTTGCAGAATTCCTTGACGCCGTACATATTGCCGTGGTCTGTGATGGCAATGCCGGGCATACCCAGCTGTTCCGCCTTCTCAAAGAGGGCGGGGATGCCGGACAGACCGTCAAGTATGGAATACTGCGTATGAACGTGAAGATGAACGAAAGCCATAGTCTCCCCCAAACTTCTCCTGTACAAATATAGAGAATTTATTAACTTTGTCCGCTATGTCAAACGAATCATTTTCAGATATGGGCCGGATTGCGGCCATTGACAAACTCTTTGCGGGAATTGAAGACAAGAGGAACGGTTCCGGGGCAGTCGCCCACCGTCTTCTGCAGGAAGGTCCGGACTTCGATTTGTCCTATTTTCCCCTGAAACACCTGGGCTACAAGGCCGTCGTGCTGGTAACGGGAGAACTATACTCCCGCCTGGCCGAGGCCGCAGGTCTGTCCGTGGTTCTGGGGGTGTCCTCCAAACTGGACTACGGCCAGATAGAGGAACTGTGGACGGGTGTCAGGGTGGCCGCCGAGGAATTCGGTTACAAAAGCCTCGACCTTGACCTCGCGCCGTCCATCAACGGGCTGACCGTCAGTCTGTGCGCTACGGGGGAGAAAAATCCCTCTTTCGGCTTTTCCTCTCCGGCCAGCAAGGACCTCATCTGCGTAAGCGGAGCCCTGGGGTCTGCCTTTCTCGGTCAGCAGGTTCTTGAAAACAAGGCCGGGGAACTTGAAAAGTACAGGATGATGGTGGCGGACTACCTCAAGCCGGAACTGAGGGAACACACTCCCTCCGCGCTTTCAGCGGCCGGAATCACACCCACTGCAGGATATTTTGTGACCCGGGGCCTTGCCGACACCCTTCTCAGGCTCAAGACCGACACCGGCCTGGGCGCAAAGGTATATGCAGACAAGATTCCCTTCGAGGGAAACAGTTTCGCCCTGGGCCGGGAACTCGACATAGACCCGGTATCCGCCGCGATGAACGGAGGGGACGACTGCCGTCTGCTGTTCACCGTACCCATTCTGCAGATGGAACTTTTCCGCAAGGAATTCCCGACTTATGATATAATAGGACATCTGGCATTGCCCGAGGCGGGCGCCTGTATGGTGACTCCGGAAGGAGTGGAACTTGCCGTAAGCGCGCAGGGATGGAACACTGAAGACGAATAGCGGGGTTCGGGGCATCAGCCCGGATGATAAAACAAAGCCGGCCAAAATTTGCTTTTTGGCCGGCTCTGTTTATAGGCGGGAAGATTATTTCTTTCCGTTCTTCTTCCTTACGGTAGCGTCGAACATTACGGGAGTACCAATCATAATGGAAGCGTAGGTTCCAATGATGATACCCAGAATCAACGCGACTGCAAGACCTCTGATGCTCTCACCGCCCCAGATGGCGATAGCCACCATAGGAAGGAGGGTTGAAACGGAGGTGTTGACCGTACGGGTGAGCGTCTGGTTGAGGGACTTGTTGACCTGAGTCTTGAAGTCATCGTTGGGATGAAGCTGCAGGTTCTCACGGATACGGTCGAATATTACCACGTTGTCGTTGATGGCGTAACCGATGATGGTCAGGATGGCCGCAATGAAGGTCTGGTCAACGTCAAGGTTGAAAGGAAGGATTCCGCTGAACAGGGAGAAGAATCCTATGACGATGATTGCGGTATGCGCCAGAGACACTACGCCGCCGAGACCCCAGGTCCATCCCTTGAACCTGAACGCGATGTATGCGAAGATGATGAGCAGGGCGAGGATGACTGAAATGACGGCGCCCCTCTTTATGTCGTTCGCGATGGTCGCGCCGACCTTGTCGGAAGATATGATACCGTTGGGGTTGTCCTGTGTGGAGACGAAGTCCTCAAGGGAGAAGCCTTCTCCGTAGAAGCCCTTCAATGACTCGTAGAGCAGTCCCTCTATTTCGGTATCCACCTCGCTTGATTCCTCCTCGACCTTGTAGGCCGTGGTAATCTTCATCTGGGAATCTCCTCCGAACTGCTTGACCTCGACGGTGGAGTTCTTGACTGAAGGGTCCTCGTTGGCCTTGGCAGTGAACACCTCGTTCACCGCATTGCGGACAGCCTCTGAGGAGACAGCCTTCTCAAAGCGTACGACATAGGTACGACCGCCCTTGAAATCGACACCGTAGGTGAATCCCTTGATGCTGATGGAGGCGATGGCAATGAGAATGAGGGCTCCTGAGAAGATGTAGGAGAACCTGCGTCCCTTGACAAAGTCAACGTGCGTATTCTTGAGGAAGTTCTTCGTAAGTTTGTTCTCGAAGGTGATGTTCCTGTTCCTTGACACGCGGGCCTCGAAGATGAGCCTTGTGATGAAGATGGAAGTGAGAACAGAAGTGATGATACCTATGATGAGGGTCGTGGCGAAACCTTTGACGGGACCTGAACCGAACACGAACAGAACGATACCGGTGAGCAGGGTTGTCACCTGACCGTCGATGATTGCGGAGTAGGCGTTGCTGTAACCGTCGTGGATGGCCTTTCCGAGACCCTTTCCTGCCTTGAGTTCCTCCTTGATTCGCTCGTAGATGATTACGTTGGCGTCAACCGCCATACCCAGAGTCAGCACCAGACCGGCGATACCGGGGAGGGTGAGGACTGCTCCGAACGCGGCAAGGGTGCCGAAGAGAAGGAGCACGTTGGTAAGAAGGGCGATGTCCGCCGCGACGCCCGCTCCCTGATAGAAGAAGAGCATATAGAGGAGTACGAGGCAGAATGCGATGATGAAGGACAGGAGACCAGCATTGATGGATTCCTGACCGAGAGAGGGGCCTACAACCTGTTCCTGGACGATGGTGGCGGGAGCGGGAAGTTTTCCTGACTTGAGAACGTTCACAAGGTCCGTCGCTTCCTCCACGTCGAAGTTTCCGGTGATTTCGGAGCTTCCTCCGGTGATTTCACCGTGAACGGTGGGATATGAATAAACTGTGCCGTCGAGAACGATGGCAATCTGCTTGCCTATGCTCTCCTTGGTCATACGGGCCCAGATGTTGGCGCCTTCTGCGTTCATCGTCATAGAAACTGAAGGTTCTCCTCCGCGGCGCTGGTCATAGGACACGTGAGCGTCTGAGATGGAACCTCCGTCCAGGGTTGCCTTACCGTTGCGGGTTGCGGCCTTGATGGCGATGAGTTCGAACCAGTTGTCCACCTGGAGATATTCCGCAGGCTTCACAGACCACATAAGCCTGAGTTCGGGAGGGAAGATTCCGGCAAGCCTGGGGTCGCGGATGAGTTTGCCGACATCGGCGGTGTCCGCGGCGGCGACAAAGCCTACACAGGCAGTTCCCTTTGCGCCTGAAGGCTGGAGACGTGAGAGAAGGGGATGAGCCTGTTTCTGAGCTTCGGAAAGTTCCTCGGAACCCTCTTCGGCGGCCATCTTCTCAAGTTCCTTGGTCACGGCATCCTTTTCAACGACCTCTTCCTCTGCGCTTGCCTCCGCATTTTCTGCGACGGTCTCTTCACTGCTCTTGGCGATTTCAGCCAGAAGACGGTCAGCCTGACGCAGGAGAGGCTCTATTTCAGAATTGTCATATGTGGGCCAGAATTCCAGTGAAGCGGTTCCCTGGAGGAGTTTGCGCACGCGCTCGGGCTCCTTGACACCGGGGAGTTCCACAAGGATGCGTCCGGTGTTGCCGAGCTTCTGGATTGAAGGCTGGGTCACGCCGAAACGGTCGATACGGTTGCGAAGGACGTTGAAAGAGTTGCTGATGGCAGACTCCGATTCCTCCTGGATGACCTTGATGACCTCTTCGTCCGTGGATTCGGGTTTGATGCGGTCGTGCATCTCGTAGGAACCGAAGATGGAAGAGAGCCTCTTTCCGGGAGCCACTTCCTTCCAGGCCTGGGCGAACAGGGTGATGAAGTCACTCTGAGAGTTTACGCTGCGCTCCTTTGCCAGGGCGACGGCCTTCAGGAACTCAGGGGACTGGTTGTTGTCCGCCAAAGCCTTGACCATATCTTCCAGCTGGACCTGAAGCATTACGTTCATACCGCCCTTGAGGTCAAGACCGAGGTTGATTTCCTTGTTCTGGACGCTCTTGAAAGTGTATCCGAAGAACACCTTCTCTGAAGCGATGGAGTCTGTGTAGAATCTTGATTTCACCTTCCTTATGGAATCAAGGATGTAAGCCGAATCTTCCGGATTGACTTTTGAGAATTCCGGAGACTGCTGGAAAGCTGCGGCCGCAGCTTCGGCATACTGCCCGGCCTTTTTGTTCTGGATGCTGGTCACAACGGTGAACGACAGCTGCCAGATGCAGACGAGAGCCAGCACGATAGCGAAAAATCTAATAAAGCCTTTGCTTTGCATAATTGATTATTTTGATTTGAAATTTTTGTTCTTTCAAAGCCTTCGGGGGAGCGGGGCGGTGCCTTGTCCCCAAAATTAGCTTGCAAAGTTAGCATTTTTATCGGAAGAATAAAATAATCCCGTAGGGATTTTGTATATTTGTGTGAACCAAAACGAAGTATTATGTGGTGGATAACAGTTTCTCTTATCTTGCTCGGCATAGTGCTTATGCTGATTGAGATGCTTCTCATCCCCGGCGTAGGCATAGCGGGCTTTCTCAGCCTGGCCTCTATGGGGGCTTCCTGCTGGTACGCCTTCACGTACTGCGGCAGAACGGCCGGAATAATAACGGTTGCCGTAGTGGTCCTGTCCCTGCTGGCAATGCTTATGGTGATTCTCAGGGAAAAGACCTGGAAGAAATTCGAGCTCGGGACCGAGATAGACTCCAAGGTGAACGGGGAGGTCTCCAGCCTGCTTCCCGGAGAGAGGGGAAAGACCCTTACAAGGCTCGCTCCAATGGGCTCCGCCCAGTTCGTGAAAGGCACTTTCGAGGTCAAGTCGCACGACAATTCGATGGTCTCTCCGGGAGTGGAGGTCGAAGTCTTGAAAATTGAAGATAATAAAGTGATAGTTAAACCTTTAAATTAGATTGTTATATGGACGTTTTGTGGTGGATTGCGCTATCCGTAATAGCGTTTGTCATCCTTTTGTGGTTCTTCCCCGTGGCTCTCTGGTTCCAGGCTCTCCTGTCGGGAGTTCACGTGCCCTTGATACAGCTTCTGCTGATGCGCTGGAGGGGTGTGAATCCCCGTACCATAGTGATGGCCCTGATAACCGGGACGAAAGCCGGTCTTTCTCTAAAGGCGAACGAACTTGAAGCCCATTATCTGGCCCGGGGAAACGTGCCCAACGTGGTGATGGCCCTCATATCGGCCAACAAGGCCAACATTCCCCTTGATTTCAAGATGGCCGCAGCCATAGATTTGGCCGGAAGAAACGTTCTTGAAGCAGTGCAAATGTCTGTAAATCCCAAGGTTATCACCACTCCACCTGTAACAGCGGTTGCGAAGGACGGTATTCAATTGATTGCCACTGCGCGAGTTACAGTGCGCGCAAACATCAAACAACTGGTGGGTGGCTCCGGAGAGGAGACAGTGCTGGCCCGAGTGGGAGAGGGAATAGTTTCCTCCATCGGTTCGTCCGCAAGCCACAAGTCGGTTCTTGAAAATCCCGACACCATCTCCAAACTCGTTCTCAACAAGGGTCTTGATGCCGGAACGGCCTTCGAGATACTTTCCATCGACATTGCCGACATAGACGTGGGCAAGAATATCGGAGCCGTACTCCAGATGGACCAGGCCGAGGCGGACAAGAACATAGCGCAGGCTCGCGCGGAAGAGCGCCGGGCTATGGCTGTGGCGCAGGAACAGGAGAACAAGGCCAAGGCCCAGGATGCGCGCGCCAAGGTAATCGAGGCCGAAGCCCAGGTTCCTCTGGCAATGGCGGAGGCCTTCAGGAAGGGAAATCTGGGGATAATGGATTATTACAGGATGAAGAACATCCAGGCCGACACCGAGATGAGGGAAGGCATTGCAAAGCAGTGAGACGGGTCTGAGGGAGGCTATTTCCCCGTGAGGGCCGCGGCCGCCTTGTAGGCGGTGCTCCAGGCCGCCTGGAGATTGAAACCTCCCGTGACAGCGTCGATGTCAAGCACTTCTCCGGCAAAGAACAGACCCGGATGTCGCTTGCACTCCAGTGTGGAGGGGTTTACCTCGTTGAGGCAGACCCCTCCCGCCGTTACGAACTCTTCCTTGAACGAAGCTCTCCCGCAACATTGGAGTATGTCCGCGCAAACTGTGTTCACCAGCCTTCCAAGGCCTTTTTCTCCCAATTCAGACCAACGCAGGTCTTCTCTGAGACCGGCCTTCCGCAGGAGAATCTTCCAGAGCCTTGCGGACAGTTCTTCGGGAGCCGTGTTCGACAGGTACTTTCCCGCATCCTGAGTACGGTGGAAAGCGCACCACTGCCGCATCTCTTCCTGACTCATCCCTGTCCAGTTGACGCAAATTCCCGTCCTGTATCCGACTTCCGACAGGTGTCTTGCCGCGTAGGAGGACAGTTTCAGGGTTGAGGGCCCGCTGATGCCCCAGTCTGTCAGAAGAAGGGTTCCGCTCGATTTGAAACCTGTTCCGGGGATGCTCAGGACCGTGTTTTTCACGCTCGTTCCCGTCAGGGAATTCAGTTCCGGGTCCTGCACCTTGAGGGTGAACAGGGACGGGCAGGGACTGCTTGTTTCAAGGTCGAGGCTTTTCAGCAGGCCGAGCGCGCCTCCCCCTGTGGTGACCACTATCCTGTCGAATCTTTCAGAGCCGGTGTCCCATTGCCCGTCAACAGGTACAATGCGGTCCACGCGCGAGCCCAGCCTCAATTCTATGTCGAGCCTGCGGATTTCCCTCTCCATAGCCCTCACCACCGCGGGGGCGCTCCGGCATACCGGGAACACCCTCTGGTCCGGCTGGACGTCGCTGGCGATGCTCAGGGCGGAGAACCATTTCCTGCAGTCTTCAGGTCCGAACTCTTTCAGGAGCCTCTTCATCAGGATTTCTCCCCGAGGATAGACTTCCTTGAGAGACCTTATTCCCTGGAAGGTGTTTGTCATATTGCATTTGCCCCCGCCGGTGAGCGCCAGCTTTGCCATAGGCCTTGTCCCGGCCTCAAGCAGGACCGTCTGGAATTCAGGCTTGCGCCTTTTTATTTCTATTGCACAGAAACATCCTGCGGCTCCTGCTCCTATAATACCTATTTTCACCTTGTTAATTGTGCTTAGCTTTATTTATACTATAGGTAATGCCGACACCGTAACTGTCGAAGGGCCAGTCATTGAATCCGTGCTGGAAAGTCAGGACGGGGCGGACAGGCCAGTGCCCGGGGCCAATTTCCGCGCGGGCTTTCAGACTGCGGGGGAAGTCTCCGTAACGTTCCCATCCGAAATATCCTCCGTATTGGGCTGAAACATTGAAATACTGATGGTTATATCGTGCCAGGACACCGAACATCACTGCGTCGTTCTGTCTTCCGTTGTCTGTCTGCCAACAAAGGAAACCGGTGCTGAGCGCCAGTCTGAAGGGGCCGAAACTCCTTCCTGCGGCTATGTCGAAGAAGTACCCCGGACAGTCATAGGACCTTGCCGATGCGAAAGCTTTGTCTTCCGATGCGGTCCTGAGCGCTATCCTGAGCGCCAGGTCAGGCCACCAATGCCCTTCCTGCGCCTTCAGGACGTGGATATCGACACTGATGAACGCAGGGCCGTACTCGCTGCCCCGTCCGTTGATTCCGGGGGAAATGCGTCTTGCCGCCATCACTTCGGGGCTCATTGTGTACCATTCCCTCACCGGCATCCACAGGCTGAGGTTGACCCGGGGTGAGAAGAGAGGGATTCGCAGTCCGGCGGACAGGTCCCAGGTGCGGTCTGTTTTCCCGGGAACAATCCTCCCGTTTGTGAAATGACCTCCGATTTGGGCCGAAAAGACGGGCGAAACTCTGCCGTCAAGCATAGTCGGAACCTGAAAAGCGTTGGGTCCGAAGAATGCGGGGGCAATCCCGGTCTTTTGGCTTAAATCTGGCTGAATAACAGGAACTTGCGCGTTACAAAGGGGCGAAAGTAACAATGTTGTTATAAATAGGCAAAATCCGCTTTTCATTTCTTGAAAAAGTGCAAATTATGTGTGCAGAAGGCTGATTTGTGGAACGGAAAGCAGTGCTTTGAAGGATTATGCATAAAACTTGAATACGACTCTTTCCGGCTGCCCGAATCCTGTCCTCCGGTGACTTCGCAAAGATAGAGATTTTGCTTATCTTTGATAGAATTTGATAGAACTTTGGTGAAACTTTGCCCCCGGAATGGAGACCGGTATGTTTGGAGACAGAAGAAGCGTTACTTTCGGTAAAGTTATTTAAAGTCCTTTGAATAAATTGTTTTTGATGAACATTGATGCTCGTGTGGTTGCACATTCGCGGCGCGTGGTAGCCCGCTCGCGCGTGTATGCCTGTCCGGGGTTCGCGGGGCGGAACGGGCTTTTCCGAGGCCGGAGGAGCCGGGCGGATGACAGAGGGGAAACCAGGGAACAAGGACAAAGACGCAGATTGCAAACTTCAGCCGGGTGCCGAGACGGCGTTTTTGGCACTTTTCAGGGCATTTCAGCCACTTATAGCGGTTTTTGCAATGTGGAACGTCAGTTTTTCTTGACGGCTCCAAAAAGGCGTTGTTTCGGCCTTTTCCGGCGGAAAGCGTGAGAGAGACGGCCGGAATCAGGGGTAAAACGGGTTGGAAAATGGTGGAAACAGAGCTTGAAAACGCGGAAATATTATGAAAACAAATATGTTACATTTAAGGTTTCAGAGGATAGTAAAGCTTATAGCTTTAGTATCTGTTTTTCTTGTCTTCTCCCCCGCTTTGTACGCTCAGCGGGGTCTTCTGGGTTCCTGGACGGGGAAATTGTCCGTGGAATCAAGTACCCTCACCCTGGTTCTGCACTTTTCCTCCGACGAACAGGGGCGTACGGTGTGTTTTATGGACAGTCCCGATCAGGGAGTGAAGGGCATCAGGGCCGAAGTGCAGTCGGCGGGCGAGATGGCAGTTGAACTGTCGGTTCCGCGACTTGCCATCAGCTACAAGGGTCTGCTCTACAGGGAGACTCTGGTAGGTACGTTTTCCCAGTACGGAAAGGATTTTCCCCTGAGTTTCAGGCGCGGGGAGGAACAGTTGTCCCGTCCGCAGGAGCCTGCAGGGCCGTTTCCCTACGCCACAGAAGAGGTTTCCTTCACAAACGCCGAGGCCGGAGCCGTCCTGCGCGGGACTCTTTCCGTCCCGGAAAATGCCGGTCCTGACACTCCTGTCGTGCTTATGGTTACCGGAAGCGGACTGGAGAACAGGGATGAGGAGATTTTCGACCACAAGCCTTTTCTGGTGATTGCAGACCATCTGGCGCGTCACGGGATAGCATCCCTGAGGTACGACGACCGTGGTTTCGGAGCTTCTGAAGGAGGGGACATAAGGAATGCTACAACCCTTGATTATCAGCAAGATGCCAAGTGCGGGACTGCCTTTTTGAGGGCATCGGGGCGTTTCGGGCGGATTGGAGTTCTGGGCCACAGCGAGGGGGCCAACATAGCCTTTATGCTGGGGGCTTCGTCCGACGCTGACTTTGTGGTGAGCCTTGCCGGAGTGGGCGTGAGGGGGGACGAGGCCTTCGCCGCCCAGGCCAACAGGGTGCTCGAACTCGGCGGGGTTGACAAGAGATACACGACAGAAGAGTACAGGAATGAAGTTTCAGCCGTTTCCACGCCCTGGATGAGGTGGTTTATGGACTATGACCCCATAGAGCACATAAAGGCCTGCAAATGCCCTGTTTTCGCCATTAACGGGGGCAAGGACATACAAGTCGTGGCTTCGCTCAACTTTCCTCCGATAAGAGAGGTTTTTTCAGAGGGAAATTCTAACTTTGTCAAGGAGTATCCCAACCTGAATCATCTGTTCCAGAATTGTCGGACCGGCACGGTGGAAGAGTACCGTTTAATTGAAGAAACGATTTCGGTTGAAGTGCTTAACGATTTGACAAATTGGATATTGAATAATATTAAGTAAAGTTATAGTATAGTTATGAAAAAGGTTTTTTTGTTTTCATCTATTCTTTTGACAATCCTTTTTGCTGCCTCCTGCAGAAATTTCAGCGGCGACTCCTCCGAGCAGACGGAGGAAGAATATTTCGACGACACTGAGATAGAAGAAGACCCGAACGAAGAGTTCGACGGCACCGAGGAGTTTTTCTCCGAAGACGAATTCTCGGACGAAGGGATTGAGTCTGAGGCCCAGGAAACGGAAAGCACCGAGACAGGTCTCGAAAGATACAGGGATTTGGTGAACGAATATGCCATTCTGGTAAAGGCGGCCGGAAAGAACCTGACCGAATCGACCGGAAAGCAGATTGAGGGGTTGCTTGCCCAAATCAAGATTCTGGAAGGGGCACTGCAGAACGGAGAGATGACTGAAGACCAGGCGGGTCTTTTCGAAAGTCTCAGGATGAAGTACGAGAGCGCCGTGTCCGAGGAAGTCACCGAAGTCGAGGACAAGTCCAAGCAAGCCCTGTCAAACCTCAAGGGAGCCCTGAAGGCTCTTGACGCGGAGGAGGAATAGGGAGACTTTGGGTGTCACGAGTTCCGCAGTTCCCAGAAGGCGACGGCTGCCGCCGCGGCTACGTTCAGGGAGTCAACGTTGTTCTTCATAGGGATACGGACCACGTAGTCGGCCTCCGAGATGGCTTCAGGGGAAAGCCCGTCCCCCTCAGTTCCCAGAATCAGGGCCAGACGGCCGACGTTTTTCAGAACAGGGGCATCCAACGGTATGCTCCGGTCCGTAAGGGCCATTGCGGCGGTCTTGAAACCGTAAGAGTGGAGTGAACTGACCGGAGAGTCCAGCCAGGTCCAGGGGGCCTGGAAAACGCTTCCCATAGAAACGCGCACGGCCCGGCGGTTCAAAGGGTCGCAGGTTGTCCTTGTCAGCAGTACGGCATCCACCCCAAGGGCGACGGCGGAGCGGAAGATGGCCCCTATGTTTGTGGTGTTGGTCACACTGTCAATCACCACTACCCTGCGCGCGTTTTCAAGGACTTGAGGGAGCGATGGAAGATTGGGCCGGCGCATTGCGCACAGTATGCAGCGGGTCAGGGGAAAACCCGTCAGTTCCTTCAGCAGTTCGTGGCTTCCCACGTAAACCGGGATGTCCCCCACCCTTTCCACAACCCGGGCCGCTATTCCTTCCAGATGCCTTTCTTCGGTCATCAGGGCGAAGGGTTCGCATCCTGCGTCCAGGGCCGTGCCGATGACTTTCCCGCTTTCCGCAATGAAAAGACCCCGCTCAAAGAGGCGCTTGTCACACAACTGCGCCTCAGTGAGCGAGGAAAAGATTTCAACCCCCGGGTCCGTGAGGGAATGGACGTGGATAACAGGCATAGAAGGGCTGCATTACGGCCTTGTGCCGTTCAGGGATTTGATGGGGTCGTCATATTTGTCCTGAAGCCGTTCAAGTTCCTTCATCAGTTTCCCGGTGATTTTCTCATAACCCGGCTTGCCGTAAACGTTGTGCAGCTGGGAGGGGTCGTTCTTCAGGTCGAACAGTTCCCATTCGTCGATGTCGTTGTAGAAATGCATAAGGCTCCATCCTTCGGTCCTTACGCCGTAGTGTCTCCTTACGCAATGCTCCGCGGGATATTCGTAGTAATGGTAGTACAGGGATTTTCTCCAGTTCCTGTCATTCCCCTTCAGAAGACGCAGGTAACTTTCTCCCTGGATGTCTGAAGGCACGGGGGCCCCGGCGACTTCAAGGAAGGTGGCCGCGTGGTCTATGTTCTGCACGAATCCGTCTATGTCGACGCCCCTCATTTTAGTCTTGAAGCAGTCGGGCATCCTGACCAGAAGAGGAGTCCTGAAACTCTCTTCATACATATATCTCTTGTCGAAGTAACCGTGCTCTCCCATATAGAAGCCCTGGTCAGAGGTATATATTATAATGGTGTTCTCCAGCAGCCCGTGCTCCTTGAGATAGTCGTACACCCTTCCCACATTCCTGTCCACGGAGTGAATCACACGGCAGTAATCGTGCATATACTGCTGGTATTTCCATTCGTAGAGAGCGTTGCCGCTGAGACTGTCTTTCTTGAATTTCTCGATGATGGGTCCGTAGTGCGCATTCCACTTGTCAAACTGTTCAGGAGTCATTCTGCCGGTTCTCAATTCTCCTTCGGCAGAAGGAGTGTACATACCTCTTCCGGCAGCTTCGAGCCCCGGATTCTCAGGTGTGTGAATCTCATTCTCGGCATCTGCCATCTTCAGGTCATAGACCAGGTTCATATCTTTGATGATGCTCAGTTCCTGCAGACGCGCGGCTTCCCTGCTTTCGTAGTCGTCGTAGAAAGTGTCAGGCAGGGGGTACTCGACGTCATTGTATAGGTCAAGGTCGCACAGGTCGGGCATCCAGGTCCGGTGAGGCGCCTTGTGATGGAGGAACAGGCAGAAAGGCTTGGTCTTGTCCCTTCCGTTCTCCAGCCATTCGAGAGCGATGTCCGTGGTGATGTTGGTGCAGTATCCGGGAACGACCTTCTTCTCTCCGTTGTCGATAAAAGTCGGGTTGTAATAGTTGCCCTGACCTGTCAGGATGTTCCAGTAGTCGAAGCCGGTGGGCTCGCTCACGAGGTGCCACTTGCCGACCATCGCCGTGGTGTAGCCTGCATCGCGGAGCAACTGCTGAACGGTCTGCTGGCTTCCGTCGAAGATGCCGTGTTCGTTGTTGGTGAATCCGTTCTTGTGGGAATGTTTTCCGGTTAGCAGGCAGGCTCTTGAAGGTCCGCTCAGCGAGTTCGCCACGAAACTGTTGGTAAATCTCACCCCTTCCGCCCCTATCCTGTCTATATTGGGAGTCTGAAGGAACCTGTTGTCATAGGCGCTGACCGTCTGGTATGAATGGTCATCGCACATAATATAAATTATGTTCAGGGGTTTTTCCTCTTCATTTACGATTTGTGCCGCAGTCTTGCAGGAAGTGGGTACCAGCGCCGTCAGAGACGCCAGGGTTGCAAATTTGCCGATGTCTTTCATATTGTGGTTGCTATTATTGTCTGTTTCTTTCTTTTCTCAGGATGCTCATCATCCTGAACAGTATGTCGGGGTGCCTGTCCGCCACGTTCCTCTTTTCCGAGGAGGTTTTTCTCATATCGTAAAGTTGCGGGACGGGTTCGTTCCCCGTTTCAATCATAGGTCCCCAGACTCTTTTCCCTCCGTCGTTGGGTTCTATGTACTTCCAGTTCGGGGTCCTGACAGAAAGGACGTGATATGCGGACTGTTCTATTACATATTCCCTCCCTTCGGAGTTTTCCCCGAGGAAGGTTCCAAGTTGGTCCCTGCTGTCTGTGGCGCTGCCTTTGGGGAGTTTTGCGCCCAACAGGGAGGCAAGTGAAGAGAAGAGGTCGATGTGGGAGACTAGCGCTTCCGATTCTCCGTTTTCCCGTACGGTGCCGGGCCAGCTCACGATGAAAGGAACGGCGGTCCCGCCTTCGAAGGCGCTGTATTTTCCTCCTCTCCAGGGCCCTGTGGGACAGTGTCCGTTCAGGAGTTCCTCCGCCTTGTCGTCGTATCCGTCATCCACTACCGGGCCGTTGTCGCTCGTCAGGATGACAAGGGTGTTGTCAGCGATGCCCTGTTCCTCGAGGGTACGCATAATCTCGCCCACGCACCAGTCAAACTGCACAATGGCGTCACCCCTGAGTCCCATCCCGCTTTGTCCGCGGAATCTGTCGTGAGGGAAGCGGGGCACGTGAACGTCATTTGTGGCGAAGTACAGGAAGAAGGGTCCGTCCTTGTGGGACTTGATGAAATCCACGGCGTGAACGGTTATGGAGTCCGCTATGTCCTCGTCTTTCCAGAGAGCCTTCCCTCCCCCTTTCATATAACCTATGCGGCCGATGCCGTTGACAATGGACATATCGTGCCCGTGGCTCGGCTTTAGATTGTACAGGAGTTCGGGGTTGGACTGACCTGTGGGCTCGCCTTCGAAATTCTTTTCGTAGTTGACGAAGATGGGCGCGGAGGGGTCGTAGTTCGCCACCTTTCCGTTCTCGATGAAAACGCAGGGAACCCTGTCCGCGGTGGCGGCCATAATATAGGAATAGTCAAAGCCTATGTCCCCGAGGGCTGAGGGCAGAGGAGCGTTCCAGTCCTGGCATCCTCCCCTGTCTCCAAGGCCCAGATGCCATTTGCCGACCGCTCCGGTGGAATATCCGCAGTCCTTGAACATATCTGCAAGCGAATACTGCCCCGGCCTGATTATCATAGCGGCGTCGCCTCTGGCTATGTCAGTGTCATCCCTTCTCCACGAATACATTCCGGTGAGAAGAGAATACCTTGAAGGAGTGCTGGTGGATGCCACCGCGTGCGCGTTGGTGAACCTGACACCGGTTTGGGCCAGTCTGTCAACGTTGGGTGTCCTGACGTTCCTTGCTCCGTAACACTGCAGGTCGGCATAACCGAGGTCATCCGCCAGAATGACTATGACGTTGGGTTTGCCGCGCCCTCCGCTGCAGGAATCCCCGGTCTCTTCCGCGCTTGCGGAAAGCGGCGCCAGGCATCCGGCATACAGAGCGGAAAGGAAGAACATTTCTCTTCTCATCATCTGTTGTCATTAATTGATAAAGTTCCGCAAATATAAGTCAAAAACCGAATTTGCGGAACTTCAGTCTGTTCAGAACGGGACTACCAGCCGGGATTCTGTTCCCAAAGTCCGTTCGTTATGGAAATCATCCTTTCCTGGATGGGAAGCAGGTAATCTCTTCCGAGATTGAATCCGTATCCTCCGTTGAACGCTGAGGTAGCGGGGTCGATGGGGACGATGTCACCCTTCTCGTTGACCCTGATACCGGCATCCTTGAACTTCTCACCGAGGTTGGTTCCCGTGAAGCGGGCGCCCGTAGGCCACCAGCCCCTGAGAATCTTGTCTGCTGCGGCCCAGCGGAGAATGTCGGTCAGACGTCTTCCCTCGACAGCCTGTTCGACCCTGCGCTCGCGGCGCACAGCCTGGATATACTTGTTCAAATCCTTGAAAGGATAGTCTTCTGCGGTGTTGTATTCCCTGTCGAAATTCATACCAGGCATACCTACACGGTCACGCAGGGGCTGAACTGCAGCTATGATGGCCGCGGCATTGGCCTCTCCGTTCAATTCTGCGAGGGCCTCCGCATAGTTCAGTATAACGTCAGCATAGCGGAACTGGATGGCAGGCGTTGCTCCCTTGTATTCGGCCTGAACGTTGCCGGTATAGTCTATCTGGTTGTGTTTCAACAGTGTGTATCCGGTAGTGTTTGTTCCGTATGCGGAACCGTCACCTGCCAGAGGGGCGAATTCAAGGGTTGTTCCGTTGGGATGAATCTTCTGGCCGGGGATGGCAACCGTCTGCGCAAGTCGGGGGTCGCGGAGTGTGGGCTGGAGCTCAGTTCCGTAGGCCGCCTTCTTGGCATTCTCCTTCTCCTGGCCTACGAAGGGCTTGCCTTCGATTGTCAGGTAATCGTCCACGAGGGAAGCGGTCACGCCGATGCCGGCGCCTCCGGTATTGAGGTATCTGTCAACACAGTTGCCCACATTGTCTCCATCGTACTTCTTGTACCAGAGAATCTCCTTGTTGGAACCGAGGTCTGTGGTTGCGAATATGCTGCGGTATGCGTCATTGACTCCGCCGGCAGTGGATATCGCCCATACGCCCCTGTCCATAATCTCCTTGGCCGCGTTGGCTGCCGTCTGGAGATATCCGGCTATTTTCTCATCGGTGACGGTCTTGTCGTAGAAAGCGTCATTTGCGGCCTTGTGGTACTTCTCCCAGGTTCCCTCGAAGAGAGCGACCTCGCTCAAGAGGGCGCGCGCAACGTCCTTGTGGATTCTCATTCCCGCGCAGGATGACTGCTCGCCCAGAAGTTCAATGGCCGTCTTGAGGTCGGAGATGATGAAATCGGCCACCTCGGTCCTGCCGTTTCTTCCGAGTTTCATCTTTTCCGGGTCCGGTGCGAGGGGTTCCTTCACTATGGCAATGGGGCCGTAGCTTATGAACAGCTGGTAGTAGTACCAGGCGCGGAAGTAGTATCCTTCGCCGACGAGCTGTTTGAACTGGCTCTGGTCGGGACTGGGATAGTTGTCGAGATTGGTGAGGAAGAAGTTGACGTTCCTGATATTGTTGTACGTGCCCAGGGAAGAAGCGTTGGACTTTGCCAGTCCTCCGTTGATTCTCGTGACGGCCGCATTGGACGCGAGGTTGTCGCTGTTGATGTCCGTGCCGCATATTCCGCTGCCGCCGCCGGCGGACATCTCGTTTATGCGAACGGCGCTCTCGTAGAACTGATTCACGTAATTCTGAATCTCACCTATGGAAGTGAATGCTCCGGTGGTGGACAGGACTCCTTCCGGTGTCTTGTTGAGGTCAAAACAGCCGGTTAAGGTCAAAGCGGCTGCGCAAAGCAGGATAATATTATTTTTTCTCATTTCCGTGTCGATTTAAAGATTGATTACAAGACCGAGGGAAACCACTTTGTTCATAGGATAGTTCTTTCCTCCCTCTGAGGTGTATGAATTGGATGAGAAGATTCCTTCAGGGTCGAATATCTTGGACAGTTTGGTGAAGGTCAGGAGGTTTTCTCCGGAGAAATAAACCTTGACGCCCTTCATCCTGACCTTGTCCATCCATTTCTGAGGCAGGTCATAAGACAGGGTGAGAGTCTTGAGCCTGAGGTAGGAAGCGTCCTGCATATAGCGGTCGGATGTCTGCTTGTTCTTGTTCTGGTAAACTCCGATACCGCCGGCATTGTGGATGTAAGGCTTCGGATAGTATGCATCAGTGTTCGATTCAGACCAGTAATCCAGATGCTCGTCGAATACGGTTACCTGGGCGAAAGGTCCCCATCCCCAGAAATATACTCCGTTGGGGAACCAGTCACGCTTGCCTACTCCCTGGAAGAGAGCGCTCAGGGAGAGACCCTTGTATTCCAGGAGGAAGTTGAAGGTGTAGTTGAATCTGGGAGTCGTGTTGCCGATGATGGTGAAGTCGCCGGTGTCTCCGAGAACGTTCTTTCCTTTGTCAATGATGTTGTTTCCGTCGAGGTCGCGGTATTTCACGTCACCGGGGGCCCAGGGAGATGAACTGAGATAGGAAAGATTGATGTCGCTGTTGTAGGCGTCAGCTTCGGTCTGGGTCTGGATGAGGCCGTCTGCCCTGTAACCCCAGATTTCTCCGACTGACTTGCCGTTGTACCAGTTTCCTGAGGGGTTGGTGAAGGTGGGGTTCTCATATTCGGTCACCACTGACGTAGCGTCCGCCACGGAAGCTCCTACCATATATCTGAAGTCCTTTCCTACGTGTCCCCTGTAGCTGATTGCGAATTCCCAACCGCGGTTGCGCAGGGATGCGTTGTTGGTCTGGGGCGCGCTTGCTCCGAAGAAGTCGGGGAAGTCGAGACCAGGGCCGAGCATATCCTTTGTGTCGCGCTGGAAGAGGTCGAATGAACCCTGGAGGGCATCGTTGAAGAATCCGAAGTCAACACCTATGTTTGCGCTCCGAACTTTCTCCCAAGTGGTCGAGGGGTCCACAACGCCGGGGGCGTTGGTGTAGTTGTGGCGTCCGTCGCTGAAAATGTAGCTGCCAAGTCCGCCGCTCAGGCTCATAGTGGAAGCAAAGGTGTAAGTGGATGCGCCGGCCTGATTTCCCAGAAGGCCGTAAGAGGCTCTGAGCTTGAGGTTGGACACTGCCTTTGCGTTTGCCATAAAGTTTTCCTTGTGGATGTTCCAGCCGGCTGAAACTGAAGGGAAGAAACCCCAGCGGTGGTCAGCGGCGAAGCGTGAAGAGCCGTCGTAGCGTCCGTTCACTTCAAGAAGGTACCTGCCCTTGTAATCATAGTTGATACGTCCGAAAAATCCCATAGTGGCCCAGCTGTAACGGCTGTCCTGAGACACCTTGTCACCGGAACCCATCGAGGCGTTGGGGTTTGAGGTGGAATACAGTCCCGTCACGGAATTGTAGGTGTAGTTGTAGTTCAACTGCTCTTCCTGGAAGCCGAGCATCGCGCTGATGTTGTGGGAGTCGGCGATGGAAGCCGTGTAGGAGGTATAGAGGTTGATGCTCTGATATACCCTGTGGGTATTGGACTTTGTGTACTTGCCGTCCTTGTAAACGCCGAGTTCGTCTCTCTGTCCCTTGCTTGTGGTAACACCGTCGGCGGCATAGATGTCAGGAGCGATGTTCTCCGCCTCGTAATTGCTTATTCCCTGCTTGTTGGTGTATTCCAGATTGATGAACCAGTTCTTGACAGGCTGGGCCTGGAGAGAACCCGTAATGTCGAAATTGTCCCTGTTGTTCCGGGTGAAGGTACCGCTCTGGAGATAGGGAATCATAGAAAGTTCCGTGAAATGTCCGTTGGGGTCGATATGGTGGACGGTAGGACGGAATCGCGCGAGAGAGTGGAAGAATCCGTAGCTCAGACCTCCGTCTCCGAAGGGTGAATCCTGGATTGAGTGGCTGAACTTGGTGTTGAGGGAAGCCTTCAACCATTTGAACAGTTGCGCTGACGTGTTGGCTGAGATGTTGAATCTCTGGTAATCCATCTTTGCATAACGGAGGATTCCGTCTTCAGAGTACATTCCGGCGCTGATGTAGTATTTTGCGGTCTTGGTTCCGCCGCTCAGGCTCAGGTTGTGCTTGTGCTTCAAAGCCCAATCCTTGTAGTGGAGGGCGAAGTAGTCGGTGTTTCCTATTCCGGACTCGGAGTTCTCGAAAGCGGGATTCATGGACGCTCCGGCTCCCAGTTCCTGCCAAGGGTCAACGGATGAGGGGTTTTCGCAGAACTGCTTGAGGAGAGCGAGTTTCTCGTCGGAATATTTCCTTCCCGGCATACCGGCGTTGGTGACACCCTCGTTCCAGTACTGTGCGAAAGTATAAGAATCGACCATATGAGGCAGACGGGTAGGTGCACTCCAGCCAACGTTTCCGGAATAGCTTACCTTGGCCTTGCCTTCCTCTCCCTTCTTGGTGGTGACAAGAATGACACCGTAAGCGGCGCGCGCTCCGTAGATGGCGCAGGCAGAGGCGTCCTTCAGCACTGAGATGCTCTCCACGTCGTTGGGGTTGACGTCTGAAAGACTCATTTCAACGCCGTCAACCAGAACATAGGGAGTTCCTGTGCCGGAGAGGTTGCCCTGACCGCGGAGCTGGATGGTTGATGAGGCACCGGGAGTTCCAGCCGAAGGCGATGACACCGTAAGGCCGGGAACAAGGCCCTGGAGAGCCTGGGTAACGTCTCCGAGGGGACGGCTCTGCAGTTCTTCTCCCTTGACGGAGGCCACGGCTCCCGTAAGGTTGACCTTTTTCTGTACGCCGTAACCCACTACGACAACTTCGTCGAGGAGTTCATTGTCTTCAATGAGTGTGACGGAGAGGCTGCCGTTTCCCTGGACTTTGACTTCAACGGTCTTGTATCCTATTGCGGATACGCTCAAAGTGGCGTCTTTGTGCGCCTGTAGGGAGAAAGTTCCTTCTACTGTCGTGACTGTTCCGTTTGTCGGAGTGACGTTTTTCTCGATGACCGAGGCTCCGATTACAGGTACTCCTGCATTGTCGATGACAACGCCGGTGACTTGTTTCACCTGCGCGTTGACGAGAATACAGGAGACAGCCAGAAATGCTGTGAGAATCAGTTTCTTCATTTCCTGTGGTTTTTTTGGTTGATTTTGATAAAAATACGGCCTGCAAGTTCTTCCCCTGTAGGCTCTCGCAAAGATAGAAAAAATTACCCCCCCACAAATCAGCCGTTCCAGGGGGCTGGGAGACGGTTTTGTCTGTGGTCACTTCCCCTCTTGCCCACGGTCTTCGTTTCCCTGAAAACGTTTTGACCGGGCTGAACAAAAACGGCGAATTTGTTCATTCAAGGGTGAAAAATTGGGTCAAAATGAACGTTTTGGCCGTTTTTGTTCAGGCGAAAGACTTTCAGACAGTGTCTTGCAAAGCCGTTCTGCCTCCAGCCTCGGGGGTGGTCCCTGAAAACGGTTGCTCACGCCCTCCCCTAAAATCAGAGACCGTGAGCAAAAATGTCCACCCCGCCGTTTTTGTCAATTATACCATTATACCAGCAAAAGGGGCCGCCTTCAAATCAAAAAAGGACAACCTGTCGGCTGTCCTTTATCATTTTGAGCGGAAAACGGGGCTCGGACCCGCGACTAAACATTTAACATGCTCCGCACAATATCAGTGAGTTGCACTGTGACATTCAAAACGCCCTCTCTCTTGGCTTCACAAAGATAAACAAAAACAACGAAATAACGCACCTGTACATCACAGCAGAGGTGCGTTCAAAACGTAAACAAATCAAGTGCTCTTATAGTTTCTTCTGTTGACCAGGAAGGCCTCCCAAAGCTTGGGAAGATTGAGATAGGACATAGCCTCTATCCTCGTTTTGCTAGGGTCTTCCTTGGAAGGCTTCATATAGCTTTCATAAAAAGCTTTAAGTGCTATCAGGTCTATGCCAGGTTCACTCTTCTTCTCGGAACAGAAAGCTTTGAGAGCTTCGATTCTTGATGAGCTTGGCTCGTTGCTCTGAGTATGGGCAGATGTGAAGCGCGGTATCTCCTTCTCGTCACTGAGAATCGGTGTTGATGAAGCGGCCACATTCTGCTTTGCCGATGAGTAAGAGAAACGTTCCTTGCCCCACTTATCAACGATGGTCAGCTTTGTGATTGTCCCATCTACGACTGCCATATCTGAAACGGAGAAAGTCTGAGACAGTTTGCCACTGAACATGTCCTTTTCGGTCAGAGGAATAGTTATTCTAGGAGCCGTATAGAGTTCGCGGCCTATGCCCCAGGAAACAGCCGAACGTTTGAAAGCATCGGAGGCTAACCCTTTGTCTCCTTCAATGTTGCTTTTGGAACCAGTGTCGGCTTTCCATATCCACTCACCCGTTTCTATGTCTCTAATGCCAATCTTACAGAACAGAAGCCCATTTGATTCATAGTACTCCTTCTGCCAATTGAACTGACCAACACTCTCATCAAGGATGTTCTGAGCACATCTTGCATCTTGATAAAGAAGGAGGGTGGCTTTTAGGTTATTGGTCTCTGCTGGTCTTACATCCACCTCGGAAGGTAAGAGTGAGCGAAACTTAATAGACGGGGTGTGTATCATTTCAACCCCAGGGGGAGCGAATCCCCCGACAATGTTTTTATCCATTATCATATTTTCATTTGTCTGTACTTGTAATTTTGAAATCCATCCCATTCGGCTTCGAAACTACTGCCTTCGGTCAGGCAGAAATATTCGATGCAACCTTTCTGTTTGTTTTCGGTCCACGACGGATGTGAAAGAATCATATCGTAGAGCTCTTCCGATGTTCTGATTTTACTCATGTGTATTTGTTGTTGATTTGTTAATGACGTCGTTAAGGATATGCACGGCTGTGCCAAGTGTGTACTCATTGGACGCTCCGTATCTTTCCATGATTTCATCGTACTGTGCATCGCACTCGCTTTGTGAATACTTGGGAGACATTGCTGAAAGTGTATGGAAATACTGTCTGCCTTCCTCTCCCAACGTGCTTAATGACATTCCAAGCTGGAACCAAGTTGCGTAGTCATCAGGAATGGATAACCCAAGTGTCTTGATAATCTCTATGCGCTTGTCTAAGGCTTCATTGGGCTGCACCGTTGCACTTTGAAAGAACTGCGGTCTTGCCTGAGCTATTGAACTCTGGCTCTGCTCTTCCCCCTCCCATACTTTGTAGTATGTGGTTGCCTGAGGATTGTAATAAGCATTGTCATCATACGTAGCGAAACGGAGGCGGGTGGCATCTTTGCAAGACGCATCTATTGTGATGCCCATGTCCTTCATGTCCTTCTCAATGGCCAGGAAGTGTTGTTTGATGCTTGACGGATTGTCTATTTTTACGATTGCAAAGTACCCGTCACCAGAGATTGACTTTGACATGTATGTTACGTATGGCAGCTCACGAAGCATCTTAGGGACGCTCTGAATGATGTCTTTGTTGTCCTTGTAATCCACGTCAACACACAGTAACCCTGTCGGACGGAGGAGGCTTCCAGTTTCGCGCTTGCTGAATGAGGCTGATACGGTAGCACACGGGATGCTGTGCTTGAACTTTGTCTTTATGTCGTGACGTTCCTCGGGGGTACTACCTTTGCGGATTGCTTCCGCGATGGTCTTGTATTTGTCTGTCATCAAGAAATCTTTCAGGTTCTGTATCTCACCGATGTTGTCGCTAGTCCCTGCGTACACTGAAACCTCAACATTGAGCGGGTCTTCATTCTCAGAGACTGACGGGATAATAAAATCGGCTGGGGTATAGCCCTTAGGCTCGGTGTTCTCATCGTCAAGGAAGCCCAGCGCATCGAACTCTTCGTTGTAATAGTTTCCAGAGGCTTCATCATAAATCAGTTCTATGCTGCCTTGTTTGCCGTAGTTTTTAAACTTGACCTTTCCGACACTAATAGTGACACTCGTATCTTCTTCGTCCCTCCTGTTTCTCTGTACCGAGATAACGAAATCTGATTTGTTAAAGAAGTTCGCACTGCCGTTGATGTCATACGGGCCTGGCTGCCTGCCGCTATCCATCTTGCGAGGATGGGCAACCAAGAATACCAATACGTCCTCCTTGATAGCGAAGGCGCAGAGCTTGTCCAGGAAACTGCTGATGAATTGAAGCGCATCACCATCACCACACTCACTTTCTATCTTGTTGAAAGCGTCTATCACAAGTATCTTCGCATCACGCTCATGAATAAGGGCACGAGCGCATGACAGTATCTGGTCCGTAGTTTTGACCTTCTCGTAGTTGAAAAAGAAGAAGTGGTCTGTGATGTAAGCAGCCGTATTTATCAGTTCCTCTTCGGAAATGCAGTTCGTACAGAACGGCTTGTTCGTGAACTTGGAGACCAACTTGGAAATATGGAACGAAACTGGCTGGTTTTCAGGAGAAAAATACGCCACATTATATCCATACCTCTTATTCAGAGTAGTAACAACAAAGTCAACAAACTCTGACTTTCCGTCATTCGGGATGCCTGTTACAACACAGACACGCCCAGTGTCTAAGCGAAACAGATTGTCCAGAGGTTCGACTCCTGTGTATAGACCTGGGGGCAGGCCATGATAGTAGATGTCCTTTGCCTGGTCCATCAAGTACTCCTTGGGGAGTATCGGTCCGATGTCACTCATCGGGATGATTGATTTTTTCATAAACTAATGGTTTTAAATTATTTATATTGATAACGTTATCTTCTTGTGTCAAACTCTGTGTTCTCAAACTCTGCTATCCTTCCTGCATGTAGCTCCTTCCCTTCTCCGCGAAACCTATCTGCAATCCTGAGCCTTTCGACGGGGGCTACCGTTTTGTTGAGTTCCATATACAGACGGGCAAGCTTCTTCTCATTGATTTTATAGAAGGTCCCTTTTTTACTTACCGACCCTTTGCTGAGGACATCAAGGTCCACTAAGGATGTCAAAGCATCTTTTATTGTATTCTGGCTCAAACCCGTCCAAACCTTCAAAAGAGAAATGCTGAAAGTCTTCGTTCCTATATTGAGATTGTGCTTTATGACACTCAGCACAACAAGCTCGCTTGGAGTAAACACAATGACAAAGTTGATGGGCAGGCATACATAGTAACCGTACTGGGCTACGAGCTCATCAAAGGTCTTTGGCGTTATGTGTTTTGTCTGTTTCATGTTTTTTCGTTTGCGGATGCAAAACTGATAATTATCTTTGGGGATAGCCAAATGGGGATTTTCCAAGAATACACAGTGTTATGTATCAGTGTGTTACGTAGAAAATGGGTAAAGTGTGTGGGGAAAAATCGGGAAATGGCTATCTTTGCTTAGAAAACACCGCCAATATGTCCAAGAAATACTTCGAAAGTATCGCCAACGCCATTGCTCTTGAAGGGCAAAACCTGCCGATGTGGGATGATAAATATGGGGAGGCCATTGCTTCTATCAAGTCCGCTAAGAAAGAGTTTAAGAAAGAAGTAGAGAAAATACGTGCGACCTCTGACATTGAAGAGAAAAGAACTCTGTTATCAGAATTGCTTGCGGAAATAGAGCCGCTAATGAATAGCGACCATCATGTGTACACTGAGACGATGGCTAAGAGAAAGGCGAAGCGCGAGGCTCAGGCAAAGAAAAAAGCCCAAACACCTGACATAGTACCATTGAAGGGTATTACATCAGAAGCATCAATTCCAAGAGATATCTATGTCAGTGAATCAAAACCAAAAGCAGCAAATGCCACAAACGCTATTCTATACCAATGCCGAAACATTGGTAAAGAAGTTTCTGCAATATTATATGAGATGGGCTACACCAATCTCCCTGACTACGAGGAAGACTTTGATGGCTTAATGAGTATTTACTTGCAAACCGTACCCAAAGAGTTTGGAAGGAAAGAAGGGGGGCAGACGGAAGCGGAGAAAAAAAAGATATTAACACCGTTCTGCAAGATACCCGTCAAGAACCTAGAACCACTTATGAAGAAACTAGATGAGATTGGAAATAAGCATGGAATAGGTTCTGATGGTGTAACGAAATGCAATGGCAGAGACCTGACCGCCATCATTACTATTCTCTTTTGTAGCCGTGAGCAACTGAACTTCAAAGGGGATATAAGAAGTTTTGAAAAGTTTAAGAAGATGATATGCGAATACTACAACGTAGAAGTCCCCAAGTATAAGATGAACCAAGTCATGGACCGAGCGGTAGAGTTACAACAACTACATTACCATTTTGATTCATCATTTGGCTTCGTATCCATGAAGGGTGTCAAAATCTGACACGAAAGTATATCAGAATCTGACAACAGATAATAACATAAATAATGCGGGTAAGGCCCTAAGCCAAACCCGCATTATTGTAAATGGGGGGGGGAGGTGATTAGAAGTCCAGGCTCTCATAGACCGCTCCTATTTCTTCCGCCTTGATGCCCAGGTATCTTCTGGTAACGCTACAATCCGAGTGAGAGAAGATAGAACTGAGTTTGATAAGTGCCATCTCTGAGTTTGCGCCCGCCATCTGGACTACGTGTTTTCCAAAACATTTTCTGTGGCTGTGGCTCGAATAGTTCTTGATGTGAAGCCTGTACTTTACCTTATACTCTTTCAAGCGCATATTGACCCACTCACGGGAATAGATGGTTCCGAGCCTGCTGAGGAATACTGGCTGAGAGAGCTCAGGACACTCCAATGCTTTATAGCAATCCTCAATATGCTTGCGAAGGTTGCTGTTCATCTTGATGATGCGCCTCTTTCCCGTCTTCTCTTCAATGAGGTTGAGCTCATCTGTATTCAGAACCTGGTTCCATCTCAGTTTGAGCATATCGCCAATACGAAGGCCCCACATACACTGACAGGCGATTAGAAGAGACATCCTGTAATCGCCGTCTCTATAAAGCCTGTGAACCAGGTTCAGCATTTCGTCCCAATCCAGAGCGTCAGATGTTGTATAACTACCTTTAAGTGCCATTTTCTTTGTGTTTTATGCGTCCGACAATAGAAGTAAAACCGCTAATTAGAAACCCTATTGATAATCAATGAATTACTACTTTCTTAATAAGTAAAAGTTCGTCTTCCTCTACAAACCATAAGCATCTTTTACCCTCTCTTCATACCTCTCGCACTTTTCAACAAGGCCATCAATCACCGTCACTAGACAGTCAAGGTACACGTCATCCACCTGTGCATTGATGCTGCCATCGCCATTGATTGTGCGGACGATGAACGTGTCAGAGCCTTCATCGTATAAAACTCTCACCCTCCCTTTAAAAAGGAAACCGTTGACCTGGAACTGTAAGCCGTTGTCCAATGCCACTGGGCTATGAAATCCCCAGGACAGGATGATAACCAACTGTGTGCGTAAGATACTCATGATGTAAGATGCCATATTTCCCATTTCTTATAGTCCTCCCATTACGTAGCTAAACGCCTCGTCCTCCGACATTCCCTCTAAGGTCCTAAGACCGCCACAATATTTACCCTCCCATTCTCCATCGTCATAAACATCGAACTCTCCGTTGCCATCGGGGACAAGATACCAGCAAGCATCAAAGTAGTACCGCGAGCCTTTCTTTGTCAATTTCATGTTCTTTGGTTTTTGGGAGGGCTTTGACACCCTCCCTGGTTAGTTTTATGAAAGCACTGCTATGAGGTTGGACCAGCGAAATGACCTTGCTCCACCTTTGATGACATCGTGGTAGTAGCAGCATCCCCAGGTCTCAGGAGAATCACCTGTCCCTTTGAGTGTGGCATTTAGAACGGGCTTGGAAAGCGTGCCCATAGCCTCCCTTGCGGAGCCGTCCTTCTTCAAGTAGATGAAGTGGCATACGCCTTCTCTCATCTGGCGTTTTGCCTCTTCGATGAGAAGAGCCTTGCTGGTTCCCATAAGGGCAGAGCCAGTCTTAGCGGTGATAGCTGCGATGTGAGCTGCAACAAGTGCATCATTTGTTGCGGTGGTGATAATCTGTGTCATAATCTATTGCTTTAATTTGTTAAACTCTGTATTTGTTTTTGATAGTTTAAGTTTAGGCCTTTATTAATTAGTCTCCGTAGTAGCCCGTAATTGAGTAATAATCGTTGGCTGACATTTCAGTGTGCATTGTGTAAGTCTTAGGTGCGTTCATTTCATCAATCCAAGCGTTAACCTCATCCCAATTGTGGAAATTCTTGCTGATATGGTTCCACTTGCCATCATAAAAGCAGTATGTTGAAATAAAGCCCTTGAAGATTTCCTCGAACCTGTAAGTCATTCCGTTATTGAGTTTCTTTTCCATATCTTTTGTTCTTTGTTTATATTACAAAGGTAATAAAAAGATATAACACTACCAAATATTTGTACTAACTTTTTATAATTTATTATGCTTTTTTATGACATAATCCCGAAAAACAGCATATATTTGCATAAAATCTTATATTTTGAGTTATATGGAAGTATTACTAACCAAAGATTACGTCTACTCCTTGCTGGAAGACAAGCGGATTAGCAAGGCTGACTTTGCCAAGAGTATTGGCCTATCATCAAGAACCAACCTTGATGCATTGCTGGATGCAAAGAAGAAAGATATCAACAGCGTTATTAGGATGGCTGAGGCACTGGGAATGTCTTTGCAAGAATTCATCGGATTCGAGCCCAGCCCCTTCAAGATACGGGGATTTGTCAAGGTCGGAGAACAGGTACGAGAGATAGCTACGGAAAAAGACTGGTTCGAGGCGGAAGCAAAAAGTGGTTTATGTACAGTCCCGTACTATGAAGGGTTTAATGCTGCCTGTGATGCCATAGACGATTTTGTCAAATCGGCCATAAAGAAAGATGATAGTTGCTCTATGATGGGAAGGGTAAACGGTGAAGCTGTTTTCAACATCTCCGTCATAGACGAGTTTGGAACGGATGAAAACAATGTCACAATGAAGATTGGCAGACAGATTATTGTGTCTGTGCTATCCTCCAAGAAGGGAATGACAACAAGCCGTTACTCCACGTTTGAAAACACGGGAGACCTGGGTTTTATGTTCCTGAGCATCAAAGCTGAAATTCAGAACGTGTTCTACAACCGCAACGAATAAACGCTTATTCGGATTGCATCAGAATAGGACGATTACCGATATATAAGATTGACACAAAGTCGTAATATTACAAAGTCTCTTGATTTTTCAGGGGCCTTTGCTCGTTCAATCAAATAAATAGCTATCTTTGCTATTGCTGGTTCGCTAGCATTACATATTTGCGAAAGTGTTTTCGCTTACCTTGCTGAAAATCTGGACAATTTTCTAACCAAGAGGTAGCATAAACACTCCGCTCGTCCGTTGTTATGTCGTAGGTGGGTTTCTGCCCATAGGTACTTCATACTGGCGAGTGTGGAGTACGTTTGCTTATTTCTTGGTGCGTTTGTCCAGAACGTTCAGCAGGATGAGTTGAATTGGCTCCACACTTTTGTTTGTTATTGACAATAGGAGCCGTTGTTTATTACTTGTGTACTTATGATGACAGTAAATTATTCTGAATGTGGAGGCTTTATCGCTAATAATGATTTCCCTATTGGAATTAACTTCCAATCAAAAGGGGAATTAGAGACCTTTACACAATCTATTTTTACAGAAGTGCAAAATCCTGTTTATGCATTCAATTCGTACAAATGTTTCAGAATAAACAGGAACATCAATTTATCTGTTTGGGAAATAAAGAACTTGTCAGAAGATAAGTTCCCGATAACGATTTTCTTTAAAGATAAAGTCTCCATTGATAGACTTGCGTGCAGCTATTATCGGGAAAAGTTCCAAGCACAACCAAATGTATGCGATGTGCCTTCTTCCTCAATACCAGAAAACAATGACGATGAAATAGATGATGAAATCACAACAAGTACAAGAATAAACAAACAGGCCATTTTCTTCGGGTTAGTGATAGTTTTTGTCATAACCTTATATGTCATATCTTCAACTGATTGGAAATATCTTCGCAATAAGAGAGAGGCCAGGAGGGTAACTAATGAACTTGCCAGAGAGGCTAAAAGTCAATCCTCCTATTCTAATCAAATGCAAAGTACGTATAGTTATAGCGACAATTCGTCTAGTAACGTATCTGAAAAAAAGGTTATTGATGTTGATGTCACAGGAGAATGGGGAAGTCGCCTTTATGGCAGAGAGAAACTCAAGTTCTTGTTCAATAACGGGATGTGCTGCTGCTATTTTGTTGATGCCTATACAAACCTAACACGAGGCAGAGTTGATGGACGTTATTCTGTAAGAGGGAATGAAGTAGTCCTCTATATGGATGGAGGCTCAATAGTAACCATTACTATTGAACAAGATAATTATGAAAGCTATTTCTACTGGAGTGATTATAAAATCACAAAAATAAGGTATTGATGTTCTCCAATAATAAATACTAGGCTCCTCTTAATCGGGAAGCCTTCTTCTTACTCATTTTCTTCCAGAATGTCATCAATCGTTGCCTTTGGAACCTCCATTTAGATTGCTTTTATTATCTGCTCTACTCCTTTTCGATTGTTTCTTTTTTGAAAAAAATACTAATTTTGAACAATACAATTCGCAATATGAAAAAATTGATTTATGCAGCAATGCTCCTGCTTGGTTTGAGCTTATTAAGTTCCTGCAATAAGGAGAACAACGGGAGTTCCAACAGTCTCATTGGGGATTGGGAACTCTTTAAATTTGAATGGCAATTTGACAATAATGTTGTTATTGAAAGCTATGACATCGAAACTATTGATGAAACAGAATTAGGAATGGGTATGGCAAGACTTGGATTCATTGATGATAAACTTGTACAAAATGGGGTCGGGTTAGTATGTACATATGTTTATGATTCAAAGGAAAATACCCTTCTTATTAACGGATTTATAAAATTGAATATTATTAAACTAACAAGTGATGAGTTGTGGCTCTGTGAACCAAACATTACTGCCGAAAATACCGTGAAAGAAAATGAATTGGGAGTATATAAAGGGAAAACAATATATGGAGACAGCAAAAATATTAATGACAACGTTATTTCTTTGTGGTACCATAATTCCTCGAACAAGCCAATAGAATGTTATCGTAGTTTCCATAATTTCCATTCAGGTGATAAGGACTTCAATTCATGGGATTTTTATGATAAGAATGTCTTCTATCTCAAACGTATTAAATAATCGAGATGAAAAAATTACTCTATGCTGTAATGCTCCTGCTTGGTTTGAGCTTATTGAGTTCTTGCAATAAGATTGGAGAAGAAAACAAACCAGAAGATAAGTGCCCTATTATTGGAACCTGGGAATGGGCTGAAAAAGTATCAATTAATGAAAATATGTCCGAAGCAGAACAATTCGTTGTAGATTTGGGGTATATTACTTTCAACTCGGATGGAACAGCATCCTTTAAAGACTGGGACAATAAAGATAAAGGAACCTATAAGTATTCTTTCTCTCTTGGGAATGTAATAGAAACAGATAGTATGGGCAAAGCATACGAATCATCAATAACATTTTCTTCTGCCCCGTTGTCTGGTGGAAAATGCGAATATGTTGAATCCAATTTTGGAAATTCGTTAACTTGGAAAGATAAGGGAGGGGTATCTTGTTGCATTAGGAAATATAGATAAGATGAATAAGGTATTGTTTGCACTGATGCTCTCACTTGGGTTAGGCTTTATTCTTTCCTGTAACAAAATGGGAGAAGAAGGCAATAATGACTCAAATCAGTTATCAGGGACGTGGACAGTAATTGCGGCAAAAGTCCCTAGTTCAGGAACACCTACCCCAGTTTTATCTCTTGCAGACAAACTGATGTATATCACTTTCAAGTCAAATGGCTCTGTAAAATTTGAGGATGCTGATGGCGTTCTAGAAACAGGTAATTACTCATATACGGAAAAGGAAACATACGGAGAAGTTGTTGCTGGCGTTATTACATTTACCAACGCGTCTCTAAAAGGGGGTGATTTTGAGAGGATTAAGTCGTATGGGCAAGATAGAATAAGTTGGGACGACATAGATGGAATCTCTATTTCGATAGTGAGCGGAAGAATCACATTCTAGAATAATGAGGCTCCCCAATGAAGGGAGCCTTTTCTTACTCATCCTCTTCCAGAATATCTTCTATTGTCGTTTTGGGGACCTCTGCTCAGATTGCTTTCATTGTTTGGCTTTGTTTCTGCCTGATGGCTTCTTTTTCTTGCTCTGAACGATGTGCGTGAACGGCTTTCATTGACTGACTGATTTTCTGTTTTACCGTGTCTGGTTGTGTTCTTGAATACATATCTCTTTGACTATTACGTTTGTTATTTTACTATAAATAGTCCATTGATAGTATTTGGTAGGATTAGTTGCCAAAAATCGGAAGAAAAATTTCTGGTAAAATTTTGTCGAGCATTTGTTTTCTGGACGAAAATCTGGGGTAAATTTCATACGAGCATTTGTGCACCCACATTAACTAAGGGGGTGGGGCAGTAATTTTCAGGAGGGTTTACGATTTTGACATGTCCACCTCCCAGGGGGTATTACCTTCCAAACCAGGGCAATATAGGCTTACAAAAGGAGGTGTATATCATTGTAACAGAGGGCGTTTCCAGGCCTCAATAAGGGAGAAATACACAATCGGACCTATACCATTTCAAGGGGGACTAATCTTCCTCACCCCCTCCATTTATAACACGCCAGGGAAAGTTCTGTGGACCTTCCCTGGCTATTATCTTCTTATTTTCTTATCTGTTGTCAGTTTTTGACATAGTTCCCTGTCAGAATCTGACGGGGTTCCCTGTCATTTTTTGATACCCTCAGAGTTCATGTCAAATGCCTCCTGGACCTCATCTACGATGTTCCTCTCTACGAGCTTGGCGTAATGGAGACACTGGCGAGAGCTGGTATGCCCCATTAACTTCTGAACAACTTCGAGTCTGATGCCAGCATTGATACAGCGAGTAGCATATGAATGGCGAGCAATATGAGTATGAAGAGGCTTGCCAATCTCGCAGATATCCTTGATGAACTTCAAGTAGGCGTTGTACTTGTTGTTGGAGATGATTGGAAGATTATAGTTATACTTCTCTAAAACAGCCTCCCCGTCAGGCAACACAACGGATGTGTAGAAAATGTTTGTCTTGGCTCTTCTCTTGTGGATATAGACGTGCCCGTCAGGATTATGCTGGAAGTCCTCAGGAACCAGCGTAGCCATATCACAATAGCTTAGGCCAGATGCCGCCTGGAAAACAAACAGGTCTCGGATACGGTTGATAGAGTCATTCTTGAAATCTGTGTCCCGTATCAGAGCCAGCTCATCCTCCGTCAAGAACTGAACATCCTTGCTCTCTTTGCGGATGTGGACGCCAACAAACGGGTTGATTTTGATGACCCCCTTCGTCATCCCATACTTTACAACGGCTTTAACCTTCTGGGCATAGCCAGCCGCCGTGACTGAGTTGAAATCCAGTCTGAGGACCCGCATGTACTCTGCGATGGTGGTACTGTTGATTGCAGTGACTGGCTTGTTCTTATCAATGACCTGGTAGAACCTGTCCCGCGCCATCTCATATTTCCTGACGGTCCTATGGGTGAGTTCGGCCCCATCCTTCTTGTGGACGATTTCCAGATACTCATCAAAAAGAGTCTGGATGGTGAAGAACTTGACGCCTCCGTACTGGAAATAGCTCCTCAACGTCTGGGCAGTAAGCAATATACCCTGCTCCATCATTTCCGTAACGATGCTATTCAGCCGCCTTCTGACCGCTTCCAGATAGTCCTGGATGTCTGTTCTCCGCCTGGATGTTACTGCTGTTTTGAACTGTTCTGGTCTTTCTTTCCTTGGTAAAGGGACCAGTTCGCGCTGCCCGTTGATAATGATTGACATCTCCACTGGGGCCAGCCCTGACTTGTCTGCTCTACTTTTCCTGCAATAGAAGCTGACGTTGAATGTTGTGTGTGTCATTGTTTTACGTGTTTTTGTGTGACGGTTTTTTTGATTTTTGTGTGACGGTCTAACCTTGCCAAGGATGAGGTCACAGGGAATGTCACAGAATTAGTCACTTCACGCAATGAAAAAACGCCTTGTAGGTATCTACAAAGCGTTTTGATTGTTGTTTGGAGCGGAAAACGGGGCTCGGACCCGCGACCTCAACCTTGGCAAGGTTGCGCTCTACCAACTGAGCTATTTCCGCAAAGCGGGACTGCAAATATAGAAACTATTTTTCAGTTTCCAAAAATTTGTTATATCTTTGCTGTCCCGTTTGACAAGGACGTGGTGACACTGGAGGGGTGGGTGAGTGGCTGAAACCACCGGTTTGCTAAACCGACGTACGGGTCATTCCGTACCACGAGTTCGAATCTCGTCCCCTCCGCTGATATCTGCCTCACACTGTTGTGTGGGGCGTTTTTACACTTGGAAGTCTTGGGCAAAGTGCATAACTTTGGCGAAATGCAGAAAACAAATGTTGCAAGGCTGCTTGATGCCGCCGGGATTTCATACGACACAATACCCTACGAATATACGGAGGATGATTTGTCGGCGCAGCACGTGGCGGCACAGCTTGGTGAGGACATAGACCTCGTTTTCAAAACTCTTGTGCTGCGGGGAGACCGCAACGGCATTTTCGTGTGTGTCATTCCCGGGGATATGGAGGTGGACTTGAAAAAGGCGGCCCTGATTTCCGGGAACAAGAGTTGCGAGATGCTGCACGTAAGAGAACTCAAAGACGTCACGGGCTATATCCGGGGCGGGTGTTCCCCGATAGGGATGAAAAAGAAATTTCCGACCTTCATTTACGAAAGCGCCCTTCTGTACGATTACATATTCGTAAGTGCAGGAGTACGCGGCCTGCAACTGAAAATCAACCCCCGGGACCTCATCAACTACATTGGAACCGGAATCTATCCACTGTGACGGATTCATTGAAAATGACAGGTTTTACAATGATAACAATGAGTCTGTGGGAATCGGTCCGAATGATTTGAAGACGAGATGCTTGAAAACATCGGAATCTGTATTTTTGAAAATATTTTTGGCGGTTTAAACATTATTACATAGTTTTGGAGCGATACGATATGGGATTCAAGTAGGGATACCATTAGGCTTTTTGTGAACATATATATACGATGCTATGTCTTGGATGACATAGCATTTTTGATGAAGCCGTATGTATTAGTTGCCTACCTTTGCCGTGAGAAAATCAAATCGGGTTTAAATAATCTCGGAATGCACCAGATGTCGGTGCTAAATCTTAATTATTTTCCGTATCGCACGTCTTAATCGCAAAAATTTAACTATATTTTTAAAAGGAATAATCTTAATCGCGATATGCCTATTAATTTTCTGAATGAAATCATCTTTGCTTCTGACAAACCGTCGGAAGCAAAAATGATTGCGTATAAGGAATCCGGAATTCGGAGAGATTGAAGTTCGTCTTGACGGCTTTAAGGCCAACTTTCAATGCGAGTTGTCAGGTCAGGATGCCAGCTTCAGTTATGGCTTTATCTTGAAAGAAAGTGAAAATGCTCAACCTCAGGAGATTTCTGTAAAACCCGCAGCAGGCGTAATGGACGCTACGGTTAAGGGACTTGTCCCGTCTGACGAATATGTGGTCAGGGCATTTGTGAAGAACGGCATCAACACGGTATATTCCGAAGAAAAACACTTCAGCACTTCATCCGAAGAACGGATAGTCATATTCCGGGACGTGAATTTCAAGGCTCTGATTCTGGAAGGATATGACAGCAACGACGACGGGCAGATTTCCACAGATGAGGCTCTGACGGTTACCAAACTTAACTTATGCACTGACAACATCAGCAGTTTGGAAGGTATTGAATATTTTCCGAATCTGACTCATTTGACTTGCAGTGGCTCAGGCGGTCTGTCCAGAACAGGCGGTCTGACAGAATTGGACCTGACGGCCAACAACAGGCTCCGGGAGCTCAATGTAGAAGGGAACAAATTGAAAGAACTTCTTCTTCCCAAAAATGACTCCCGTATGGAAGTGATTCATTGTGTCAACAACCGATTGACGTCCCTTGATTTGTCCGGTTGTCCGAATCTGAGAATCCTGCGTTGTTGGGAGAACAGCCTTTCTGTTCTGGACCTTTCCGGAAACTTGTCGTTGGAAGAACTTGATTGCGCTCAGAACTTTTTCTTTGACGGTCTGGACCTGTCTCACAACACCAAATTAAAAATCCTTGCCTGCAATGAAGATTGTCTTCCGTCAATTGACATTGGAAACAATGTTGAATTGACCGAATTTCTCTGTTGTTACAATTCCATAAAGTCTCTTGATGTAAGCCAAAATATAGGGATCAAGGACTTTAAGTGTGATTTCAATCAACTTGAGAAAATTGACGTCACAATGCTTCAAAGTCTGGAAATCCTGTCTATAGGAGATAACCCGATAAAAGGTCCTGTGGATTTGTCCGGCTGTCCTCAGTTACGTTTCTATGGCGGCAACAACCTCCCATTGCCGGATGTGCCTGATTTCTCTCACAATCCCAATCTGGACAGCATACATATTTGCGGAAGCGGGGGCGCCAAATATATTGACAAGGATTTTTTCCGGGATTGGCCGAATGTCAGGGATTTCCAAATAGGTCTTTATCGTGGAGAAACCATAGACCTCAGCCTGAACTCCAAGATGGAGCATCTTTGGATGGGCGATATGTCCAATGTCAGGATTCTTGACCTGAGCGCATCCCCGAATCTGAAATACATCGATTTGGCCGGGGACAAAGTGCTTGAAAAAGTCTATGTCCACAAAGACGTTGACATAAGCAGGCTCGAAGTCAGGACCGATGATGAAGTCCACGCCGAAATTCTGTACAAGCCCTGACGGTATCCTTCCCGGGCCTTACTCTTCAAGGACAAGGTTCTCCACTGACTTGTGGACGAGGCGTTCCCTCCCCTCAGACTCGAAACTGTTGGAGATGATTCTGACGGTGCCGTGGACCGGGGCATCATCAACGGTGTTCGTGGGTTCAATCAGTATTACGGCCCCGCTGTTGTATGCGCAGTCTATGAAGCGGTTGCCATCGATTGTCAAATCCTTCACGGCTCCGCTTTCAAACCAGTTGTCGGCATCAGCGCTGACGAAGATGGCGCTCATTCCCATCTTCTCATACACATTGTCCCTGATAACGGCTTTTCTGGGCGTGGTAATCAGGGTTCCTCTGGTGCTTGTCCTCGTGAAATAGTTGCCGGCAATCTCGACTTCAGGCGTCCAACTCAGGTTTTCAATGACAAACTCGCCTTCCCGGACTCCGGAAGGAACGGCTCTGTCCAGGGACAGCAGCACTTCCCTGTCACTGAGCCGACGGACGGAGTCGACAAGAGCCAGGGCTGTCGTCTGAAGAGAGTTCCTCCTGACGAAAGATACCGTATCCCCCGGCCAGAAGGCCTGCATCCCGTAAGTCTGGTGATGGGCGAAGCGCAGTTTCACCTGCTTCTCCGCCAATATCCCGTCTAAAACCAGATAAGTGCCGTGCACATTGATGCAGTCGTCCTGAGCGCCGCTGAACCTGCATCCCTGAACAAGGATTTTCCCTGCGCATCCGCTGAAATGGAGGAAGTCCGCGGAAGAGGCCAGGATGCGCCCGCTTCCTTCGGCGGGTTCGAACTTCACGTTTTTGAAAGACAAGTTCCTGCAGAACTGGCTGACAACCCCAATCGCGTGCAGGGAATGGACCCCCATATCTTCGAATTCAAGATTCTCGCTCTCCAGATTCAGGATTCCCACCTGGTCCCGGATTCTGTCCCTGACAGTCAGGACGTTCCCCTGTTTGAACGAGGCCGTCCTGTCTGTTCTGACCCTCACGAGCCCCTCCTCCACCTCCTCGGCCCGGGAATTCTGCACAATGTCCCAATTTCTGCTGTAGGTCATATGCCCGGATTGGGCGTCGAACTCTATGCAGTGCGGAAATTCGGTTTTCCAGCCTTCACCTGTCAGCTCCAGTTTCCCCTCAGGGGTGATTTCATATCGGGAACTTCCGTTGAACCGCAGGAAGACCTCTCCGGCTCCCACCTTTTCCACCAGCATCTCGGAAGCGCCGGGTATCTCGCAGTCGATATGAAGGTTCTTCAGTCTTATGCCGGAGGAACGGATGACGGCCACCATCGTCTGCCTTCCGTGAAAAATCAGTTCGGCGCCGTTTCCCTCTATGGTCAGGTCCCGCAGGCCCTCGATGAGCAGGCCGATTGTCTTGACTTTGGACGGACATTCGGTCTCGCTGCTGGTGTTGGATACGAATATTTCTCTTCTGGCAGCGTTCTCCGGCCAGAAATCATATCTGCCTTTTTCAAGCCGAAGGACTCCGGCCCCGGTTTCCCGGCATTTCCTGACCGCCTCGTTGAATCCCGCGGTGACATCCTCTCCTGTGCCGGGCCTGACTCCGAAGTCCCGTACCCTGACAATTCCGCCTCTGCGGGAAACGCAGCCTCCCGCACCGAAGTCCCCCGCGTCTTTCACGGACAGGGCCGGAACGGACAGGGGAAAGAGCAGAAGGACAGCGGATGTCAGAAAGGCAGAAGTCCTCTTCATAAAACATAAACCCCACGCGGGACGTGAGGCGGAAAGGGTTAAACTTCCACGGCGGAATCGAATTCCTGGAGAAAACGCATATCGTTCTCGAAGTAATGCCGGAGGTCATTGACTCTCCACTTGAGCATTGCTATGCGTTCCAACCCCATTCCGAAGGCGAATCCCGAGTATTTGCGGGAATCTATGCCGGACGCCTCCAATACGTTGGGGTCCACCATTCCGCAGCCCAGAATCTCCAGCCAGCCCGTTCCCTTGCAGATATTGCATCCCTTGCCGTGGCAGATGTTGCAGCTGACGTCAACCTCTGCGGAGGGTTCGGTAAAGGGGAAGAAGGAAGGTCTCATACGGATTTCGGTTTCGGGGCCGAACATCTCGCGGGCGAAGAGTAGGATGGCCTGCTTGAGGTCGGCGAAGGTCACTCCCTCGTCTATGTACAGGCCCTCGACCTGATGGAAGATGCAGTGGGCGCGTGCGCTGATGGCCTCGTTGCGGAACACTCTTCCCGGACAGATGACCCTGATGGGAAGGTCCATCTTCTCCATAGCCCTGACCTGCACGGAGGAAGTGTGGGTGCGGAGGAGAAGGGGGTTGAGGTGACCTGCGGACACGAAGAAGGTGTCCTGCATATCGCGCGCCGGATGATTGGGAGGGAAGTTCAGCGCCTCGAAGACGTGATAGTCGTCCTCGATTTCGGGCCCTTCGGCAACGTCATAGCCGAACTTGCGGAATATACCCACAATCTGCTCCCGGACGATGCTCACGGGGTGCCTGGACCCCAAGGGCAGAGGCTCGCCAGGCATAGAAAGGTCCTCCTTCGAAGAAGAGTTCGCCCCCTGGTCGCCGACTTTTTCCTTGAGTTCCTCGATGCGTTGTCCGGCCAGTTGCTTGAGTTCGTTGAGGGGACGTCCGAATTCCTTCTTCGCCTCCTTGTCAACCGTGCGGAATTCATCGAACAGCGCGGTGACGCTTCCCTTCTTGCCCAGAAACCGGATACGGGCGTCTTCAACCTCCTTTGCCGACTTGCAATCCAGAGCCCTGATTTCGGCTTCAAGTTTCTTTATGTCTTCGATTGTCATAATCCTTGTGCTTTTTTCATTCTCTTGTCTCTCTCCTTCTTGTCCCTCCCGTTGCCGTTCTTGTTGAACCTGGCCCATTGTTCCGGGGTCAGGATTTTATGGATGGCCTGATATATTCTTTCCATCCACTTGTCCTGGACGGAAACGTACAGACTGGTGTTGGAAACCATTTTCTGCCCGAGCTGGTCCATTTCCCTGCTCATTTCGGCGTAGTCGTGGGTGTAGATGGAATCGAGATAGAAAATCTGCCAGTCTTCGAGTTCCAGCATCTCCTCATATTTCACGACAGTCTTGTCTATGTAGTCGCGGAGTTCTTTTTCCTTGTCCTGCGGGGTCTGCTGTCCCCAGGCAAAAATAGGGAGCAATGCGGTCAAAAATATGAGAATAGAGCGATTTTTCATACTTTTGCAATAAGTTGACACAAAAATAAACATTTATAAATTAACGGCAAAATGAAGAAACTCACTCTCTCCGTGCTGGCTTTCGCGGCCGCAATTCTGCTCCCGACGCTTTCCCGGGCCTGTACCAACGTGATAGTAACCAACGGCGCAAGCAGTGACGGCTCCAATATCGTAACCTATGCCGCTGATTCCCACTGGCTCTTCGGCGAACTTTATTTCCATCCCGCCGCCGACTGGAAGAACGGAAGTGTCATTCACGTCTATGACTGGGACGGGCACCAGTATCGTGGAGACATCCCGCAGGTGTCCCATACCTACAAGACCGTGGGCAATATGAACGAGTACCAGCTCGTGATTTCGGAAACAACCTGGGGAGGACGGTTCGAGCAGGTTGACACTACGGGGATTATGGATTACGGTTCCCTGATATACACCACGCTGCAGAGGGCAAAAACGGCGCCCGAGGCCATCAGGACCATAGTTGACCTGGCCAATGCCTACGGCTACCCTTCCGGAGGGGAGACCTTCACCATAGCGGACAAGGAGAGCGTGTGGATAATGGAACTTGTCGGCAAGGGGCCCTCCAACCGGGGCATAGTCTGGGTGGCGAGACGCATTCCGGACGGGTATGTCTGCGCCCACGCCAATCAGGCCAGAATCACCCGTTTCCCCCTGAACGACCCCGAAACCCTCTATTCGGAGGATGTCATCAGCTTCGCGAGGGAGAAGGGCTATTTCAGCGGGAAGGATGAGGACTTCAGCTTCCGCGATGCATACTGTCCCCTTGACTTCGGGGCCGCCAGAGGCTGCGACGCCCGTGTATGGAGCGCTTTCAACATTCTGTGCGAAGGTTCTTTCAGCTGGGAGGAAGACGGCAGGACGGTTACCCGCCCGGCTTCGGATTATCTCCGGTACGCAATGGGGTACGACCTCGGGGGAGAACTTCCCCTGTGGGTGAAACCACAACGCAAAATCAACGTAAAGACGGTGGCCGACGTCATGCGCGACCACTATGAAGGCACACCGATGGATATGAGAACCGACATAGGAGCCGGAGGAAACGAGTGTCCCTATCGCTGGCGTCCGATGGAGTTCGAGTACGAAGGCAAGACTTACGTCAATGAAAGGGCGATAGCAACCCAGCAGACGGGATTCTGGTTCGTAGCCCAGTCCAGACCTTTCCTCCCGGACCAGATAGGAGCGCTTCTCTGGTTCGGAACCGATGACGCGGCAACTTCTTATCTGACGCCCGTCTATGTCGGGACCAACGAGGTTCCGGAGTGTCTCAGGGAGGGAAACGGCTCTCTCCTTGACTATTCTGAAAGTTCTTCTTTCTGGATAAACAACCGTATCTCCAACAGCTGCTACAGGATGTACAATCAGATGGAACCTGTGGTCCGCGCCAGAATAGACGCCTTCGAGAACGAGCAGATGTCCGTGAAGGTGCCCCGGAACGATGCCAGGATGCTCTCTTTGGGAAAGCCCGGACGCATAGGCAAAGAATTGACCAGATTCACCGTGGAAACCGCCCGGAAACAGTTCGAGAGTTGGGTTGAACTGGAGAAGATGCTGACGGTCAAGTTCATAGACGGCAACGTCAAGGCCCAAAACGAAGACGGCAGTTTCCGGCACTCCCCTCACAGCGAGTCCATCCCGGACGGTCTGGAACAGCCCGGCTACAACCTGAAATGGAAAGAGGCCGTAGTCAAAGACCACGGCCCCGTACTGGAAGTCCGGTAGGATACCGGCTTACTTTTCTTCAGACCCGGTGGCGGGAACTTCCTCAGCGGGAGTTTCCGTCGAGGGAGCGGCCTGCTCCAGAGGAGTTGCGGAGAAATCGGGCTGTTCCTGCTCCTTCGCCGCCTGTTCGAGCTTGTTCGTAATGTCAATGCCGCTGTCGCTGCCGTTTCCGCCGATGGCGAAGGATGACGCTATTGAAACTACGAGGATGAATATTACAAGGCCCCAGGTTACTTTTTCAAGGATGTCTGCGGTCTGACGGACACCGAAGGTCTGGTTTCCTGCAACGAAATTGCTTGCAAGTCCGTCTCCCTTACCGTTCTGAAGAAGAACGACGAGGATGAGGAGCACGGCTGCAATGATGACGAAAATTGCCAAAACTGTGAAAAGTGCGTTCATATCTGTAATATTTTCTCTTTATTTCAAATAAAGGGTTGCAAAGTAAGCAATTATATCGGACTTTCGCAAAAATTCTTTACCACTGGGCGACGGTGGCGTTGAAAATATCCTCTATCAGTTTGTCCACTATTTCTGTACAAAGCGAGCTCTCGACGCTGGAGAACGGCGTTGTGGCGGGGAAATCGGCGTACTGAGAGAAACTCTTCTTCACGTTGTCCTCGGGATGTTTGTTGTTGACGAAATCTATTTCCACCGCTATGGTCAGCCGGTTCTGGGTTGCCTGTTCCGAAGAGGAGATGGCCGTTGCGGAAATGCTGTATCCGGTGATTGAGCCCGAAAGTTCGAGGTCTGCCTCGGCGTCCACCTGCTCCAGTCTGGTCATTCTGCGGAACCGGGTCCTCAGTTCCTCGGTAAGCTGGTTGCTGAGGGTGGGATTGACGGTCAGCGCCTTGTAGTCGAAGTATTCTATGTAGATGGTGTTGACGTCGGCCTGGATGGAAGTTCCCGTGAAGGAGTAACTCACTTTGCAGGAAACCATAAGGAGAGAGGCCAGGGCCGTGAATGCGAGGGAAATCTTTTTCATTTTTTCTTGTTCCGGGCCAGCTTTCGGTAGATGGTTCTTTCGGAGATTCCGAGCTCGGCTGCGGCTTTCTTTATGTTACCGTTGTGCTTTTCCAGGGCCCTGCCTATCATATCCAGTCCGGCCTGCTTAAGGGAAAGTTCTTCCTGTGGAACCTGCCATTCCGCGTCATCTTCCTCGGCCTTGCCGGCTGCCGGTACTGACGGATGGCTTTCCGAGGGAGAGAGCACGATTTTCTTCAGGGAGTCAACTTCGTTCTTGAGGTCGAGGATGGCTTTCACGAGCATCCTCTTGTCGTCGTCCGAAATCTTCGAATCCCCTCCCGTGACAGTTGTGGAAGGGAGGAGCGAGTCTTGCTCGTCCGGCAGATATTTCGACAGGGTTGCCGCGCTGATTTCGATGCGCTCCGAATTTGCCCTGAGTTCCCGGGACTCCAGCGCAGTGACCGTTTCCGCCACGTTTTTCAGCTGGCGTACGTTGCCCGGCCAGCGGTAGGCCCTCAGCAGGGCTATCCCGTCGTGGTCCAGATTCACCTTGCAGAGCCCGTATTTTTCAGCGAAGTCAGAGGTGAACTTCCTGAACAGCAGGTAGGTGTCGTCCTTCCTTTCGCGGAGCGAAGGCACATTTATCTGAATGGCGTTGAGACGGTAATAAAGGTCTTCGCGGAATTTTCCGGTCATCACCGCGTGCCTCAGGTCGACGTTGGTCGCCGCTATTATCCTGACATCGGTCTTTTCCACCTTGGAAGAGCCGACTTTCATATATTCTCCGTTCTGGAGCACCCTCAGGAGAAGGGCCTGTGTCTCTTTCGGGAGTTCTCCTATCTCGTCCAGGAACAGGGTGCCTCCGTTTGCCTCCTCGAAGTATCCCTTCCTCTCTCCGATTGCGCCGGTGAAAGAGCCTTTTTCGTGCCCGAACAGTTCTGCGTTGATGGTTCCTTCAGGGATTGCTCCGCAGTTGACCGCCAGGTATCTGCCGTTCCTGCGTCGGCTGAACTGATGGATAATCTGGGGAATGGACTCCTTGCCGACACCGCTTTCTCCGCAGACCAGAACCGTCAGGTCGGTGGGCGCCACCGCCGCGGCAGTCTCCAGAGCCCTGTTCAGGGCCGGGTCGCTTCCGACGATGTCAAACTTGTTTTTCAGTCTTTGAAGTTCCTGTGAGTCCATAATCGTAGATTGCTATGCAAAGTTAGCGAAAAAAAACTTATCTTTGCATCTACTCCTGTAAAGTGTCAATTAGGAACAATCAATCAATGATATTATGAAAAAGATTCTCAATCTGTTAGTCATTGCAGGAATGTGTGTTTCCACAGTTTCCTGTTCCAATGCAATTGTAAAAAGAATGCAGGCAGACCAGGACGTAATCACCACCTGCACCCCTTCTCCCCTTGTGGTGAAGAGCGGTCAGGTTCCCGCTCAGGTTACCGTAACATATCCCAAGGGTTATTTCTCACCCAAGGCCATCGTGAAGGTTACGCCTGTTCTCGTCTATGCCGGCGGAGAGACCAAGGGTCCCGTTTTCAGCTATCAGGGAGAAAAGGTCAAGGACAATTTCAAGGTTGTTTCAAAGGACGGCACGAGCATTACCGAGAAATTCTCTTTCCCCTACGACGAGAAAATGAAGAGGTCCGTCCTCGAACTTCGCGGAACCCTCGTTTACAACGGCAAGGAGTATGAACTTCCCACCCGCAAGGTGGCGGAAGGCTGCGTCACCACAGGTATAGACGCTGTCGCTTCCCTCGAGTACACCTACAAGCCCGACGGTTACCAGACTGTCATCTCACAGAGCACCGAAGGACAGATAATGTATGACGTGAACTCTGCAACCGTAAAGAAGAGCGAACTCACTTCAGAGTCCATCAAGAATATGCAGAGCGAACTCGATGACCTCAAGAAGAACGAAAGAGTCACCGTTACCGGAACTCAAATCATTTCCTATGCGTCTCCCGAAGGAGGTCAGGCTTACAACGCAAAACTTTCCGACAACCGCGCCCAGACTGCGGAGCAGGCCTGGAAGAAACTCGGCACCGGCGTCAGCGCGGCAGATGCTGAAATCAAGTCTGTAGGTCAGGACTGGGAAGGTTTCCAGAAGGCAGTGGAGAACAGCAACATCCAGGACAAGGACATCATCCTCAGGGTTCTCTCAATGTATTCAGACCCTGCACGTCGCGAGGCTGAAATCAGGAACATCTCCGAGATTTTCACGGAACTCACCAAACAAGTGTTCCCCGAGCTCCGTCGCGCCCGTTTCATCACAAGTTCAGAGTTCAAGAACTACACTGACGAGGAACTCAAGCAGATGGCCAAGGAAAGTTCAGACGCCCTTACGGAGCCTGCGCTTCTCCACCTTGCCGCGCTGAGCGACAATCCTGACGTAAAGGCCGCTTTCTATGAGGCGGCGATAGAGAAATTCGACTCTCAGACCGGTCTTTACAATCTTGCCTGCCTGTATCTCGATGAAGGTGAAGTGAACAAGGCTGAAGATTGTCTGGACAACATCTCCGACAAGAACGACAAGGACGTGCTCAACCTCCAGGGTGTGGTCAAACTCCTCAAGGGAGACGTCAAGACTGCCGAAACCCTGTTCACCAAGGCGGGAAGCGCTGCCAACCTCGCAACCATCGACCTTGTCAATGGCAACTATCAGGATGCTGTCAAGAAGCTTGAAGGCATCTCAAGCGACAACAAGGGTCTTGCCTATCTGCTTGCAGGCGACTATGCCAAGGCTAAGGCGGAACTCAAGGGCAATGACGCTCAGACTTATTACCAGCTTGCAATCGTCGCCGCGCGCGAAGGTCAGGCCAGCCTGGTGAAGAGTTATCTCGACACGGCCTGCCAGCTTGATTCTTCTCTGAAAGAGAAAGCCGCAAATGACGTAGAGTTTGCGAAGTACCTCTAGAGGAGTGTTGATAAGTTTGTTAATTAAGAATTAATTACTATCTTTGCAGCCCCCAATTTGGGGGCTTTTGATTTTTTATTTATTAACAACAGTTTATGCCGACAATTCAACAATTGGTTCGCAAAGGACGCGAGGTTATTGAAATCAAGTCAAAATCTCGTGCGTTGGATGCTTGTCCTCAGAAGCGTGGCGTATGCGTCAGGGTTTACACAACAACCCCCAAGAAACCTAACTCAGCTATGCGTAAGGTTGCCCGTGTACGTCTTACAAACTCAAAAGAGGTCAATGCCTACATCCCCGGAGAAGGTCACAACCTGCAGGAGCACTCAATCGTGCTTGTCCGCGGCGGTCGTGTAAAGGACCTTCCGGGTGTACGTTACCACATCCTTAGAGGCGCCTTGGATACTGCTGGCGTAGAGGGTCGTACTCAGTCACGTTCTCTCTATGGAGCCAAGCGTCCCAAGAAGTAAACTAAGGGTATTAAACTTTTAATTTTTCACAACAATGAGAAAAGCAAAGCCTAAGAAGAGGATTCTACTTCCTGATCCTAAGTATCACGACACACAGGTTACCCGTTTCGTGAACAATCTTATGTTGCAGGGGAAGAAGAGTATCGCGTATTCTATTTTTTACGATGCCATTGATATGGTAGGCGAGAAGATGAAAGATTCTGACAAGGCTCCTCTCGATATTTGGAGGAAGGCTCTCGAGAACGTCACCCCTCAGATTGAGGTCAAGTCACGTCGTATCGGTGGTGCCAACTTCCAGGTGCCGACAGAGTTGAGACCGGAGAGGAAGATTTCAGTTTCTATGAAGAATATGATACTGTTCGCCCGCAAGCGTTCCGGCCGCTCTATGGCAGAAAAGTTAAGTGCTGAGATTATCGCTGCTTACAACAACGAAGGTGGTGCATTCAAACGCAAGGAGGATATGCACAGAATGGCAGAGGCAAACAAGGCCTTCGCTCACTTCCGCTTCTAATTGTGTAGGTTAATGGCACAAAGAGATCTCAAATACACTAGAAACATCGGCATCATGGCTCACATCGATGCCGGCAAGACAACCACATCCGAACG